>NZ_JBIEKH010000074.1:0-868 GCF_043496985.1 Halomonas sp. B23F22_20 | reverse complement strand
ATTCTATGCGACATACGCGCACCCACGGGAATGGCTTGCCAGCCAGCCAGCGGCATGCTTACCGAGTTGTCGCTGCCGGTCTCGGCCTTGATGCGGTCCATCTCTGCGTCGACCTCGGCCATTTGCGACTGGATGGCATCCAGCCGGTTGTTGCTCGCCTGCTCAGCCTTAGCGGTGTAGTAGTCTCGTGTGAGCTGGGAACGCTGAGCCTTGAGCTGCGAGCGTGCCCGATTACCCTTGGAGCGATCCGCAAGATTCATCAGGTCTGCATCGCCCATGAAGGCCAACTGGTCAGGATCGCGATACAGGTCGTCGGCCCTAGCACCCGAGAAGATTGCCGGCTCGCTGGCTTCGTCGCATATAGCATTGCCGACGCTCAGACGGCCCGACATGAAACCCACGGTGCCCGCGTCCCCGGCGCCGAACAAGTTGAGCAGCGGGTTGCTATCGCGGACCTCCTGGATGCGCAGCACGCTCGTTTTGTCTTCCTCCCCGGACCCTTTGATACCGCCGAGCGTTAGCATGTAGTGGGTATCGAGGTCGAAGGGCTTATCTTTTCCCGTGATCTCAATGACACGCTGGCGAACCACATCACGCACACGGCGACGTAGTGTCCCTCGCAGGCCGGTGGCCGGAAACATGAGACGGGGGCCTTGCGCGGTCTGCGTGTGGGGCACCGGCACGGGCTTGTTCTTCCCGCCTTCCCTGTCAAGCAAGTCTTTTGAGCAGGTGGCCAACGGCTGCTCGGCGGTGATGCGGCCTTCAAAGACGTAATTACTGCGCTGTGACATTCGTGGACTCCTGTCATCGAGGTTGGTGCCGGCCAGCTGGATGGCTAGTCGTTGAAAAGCGACTCAATTACACTACT
>NZ_JBIEKH010000073.1:0-869 GCF_043496985.1 Halomonas sp. B23F22_20 | reverse complement strand
CGAGGTGGTGACACTGCTGAGCACGCTTTCGTCCTCACCGCCGACCAGGCCGCTGGCGGTAAAGCCGCTGACGCTTTGGTTGCTGCCGTTGTAGGTCACGGTGTCGCTATTGGCGGTGACCGTGGCGGCGGCCTTATCGATGGTCAGGCCGCCGCCGATAAAGGTGAGGGCGTAGTTGCCGTCGCTGCCGCTGGCGGTATGCACGTAGTTACCGGCATCGGTGCCGCTGCCGCCGCTGGTGGTGACGCCGCTGAGGACGCCTTCGTCCTCGCCGCCGACCAGGCCGCTGGCGGTAAAGCCGGTCACGTTCTGGACGCTGCCGTTGTAGGTCACGGTATCGCTATTGGCGGTGACGGTGGCGGTGGCCTTATCGATGGTCAGGCCGCCGTCGATAAAGGTGAGGGCGTAATTGCCATCCGTGCCACTGGCGGTATGCACGTAGCGGCCGGCATTGGTACCAGTGCCACCGCTGGTGGCCACGCCGGTAAGGACGCTTTCGTCCTCGCCACCGACCAGGCCGCTGGCGGTAAAGCCGCTCACGCTCTGGTTGCTGCCGTTATAGGTCACGGTGTCGCTATTGGCGGTGACGGTGGCCAGTGCTTTATCGATGGTCAGGCCGCCGTCGATAAAGGTCAGGTCGTAATTGCCATCCGTGCCACTGGCGGTATGCACGTAGCGGCCGGCATTGGTACCAGTGCCCCCGCTGGTGGCCACGCCGGTAAGGACGCCTTCGTCCTCGCCACCCACCAGGCCGCTGGCGGTAAAGCCGCTGACGCTTTGCGCACCGCCGTTGTAGGTCACGGTGTCGCTATTGGCGGTGACGGTGGCGGCGGCCTTATCGATGGTCAGGCCGCCGTCGATAAAGGTGA
>NZ_JBIEKH010000072.1:0-897 GCF_043496985.1 Halomonas sp. B23F22_20 | reverse complement strand
GCGAAGTGGTGATCACGGCTTTGACTGGATGTGTGATCGGCATCCCCATAGGGATAGTTGGTGCCTTCCTGGTAGGGGCGTGGGCCATGGTGCCGACCATGATGTTCCTGTTGGGCGGGATATTTCTTTGGTTTGGAGGAACTATCATGCGCCGCTTGCGTCGTGGTCGGCCGCCTGAATTGCTTTATCGCTCGCTGCAGTGGCGCTTCAGCTCCCTGGGAATCCAAATGAGCAGTGAAGACTTGATCACCCGGTCCAGTGTCTACCGCTGTCAGCGGGATCGGACGACAACATAACAGGGAGGCAACTTGTGAGCCGTTTTCGTCATGCAGTGAGTGCCCGTGATTCGCATATCACCACCCTGCGAGTAGCTATCGGGGTTCTGGTCCTGGCCTGTGCTGCGCTCTGGTGGGGTTGGAAGTCCGCTCCCGAGGATCTGACGATTCATAATCCGCCGGATTTAAGGTCAGGCAGCACACGCGCTTGGTGGGAGGTTCCACCTTCGTCTGTGTATGCGTTCGGCTTCTATATCTGGCAGCAAGTCAATCGCTGGCCATCCAATGGCGAGGCGGATTATAAGCGTAACTTGCGAGCATATTCGACATATATTACGCAGTCCTGTCAGCTTTATTTGGAGAACGACTATCAGGCTCGTAGTGATCGGAACGAACTGCGTGGTCGTACTCGAGGCATTTATGAGATTCCGGGTCGCGGATACAACAAAGATTCCGTCGAGGTTATCAACCGCGATCAGTGGGTAGTAACTCTGGATTTGGCGATCGATGAGCAGTATTCAGGAACGCCGGTGCGCAATCTGTTCATTCGCTACCCGCTCCGGGTCGTGCGTGCAGACGTTGATCCTGAGCGAAACCCCTGGAGGCTCCAAATCGACTGCTT
>NZ_JBIEKH010000071.1:0-912 GCF_043496985.1 Halomonas sp. B23F22_20 | reverse complement strand
CGTAATCTAAAGGAAAGAGTAGAAAATAAACAGTGGGCACATGCACCATGTCATGAATTGTCTATGGGGATGAGCAATGATTACGATATTGCAATTGAAGAAGGAGCGACTTATGTGAGAATTGGATCTAAGTTAGTTGGTTATGATTGAGTAGAATTGTATTGGATAATACTTATTTTTTGCTCTTTTAGACAAAACGTGTAACATATAAAAACTCGACTTTCCTATCCAAACTTAGATAAGTTTGCACTGTTGTAATGCGAATGAGCCGTGACAAAATTAACTTGGCTTGTTCCTGGTGTAACCTATAATAGCAATGAATAAGTCCAATCTGTTCTGCTAGCTCAATCTTTTTCTTCGATATTTAATCTCGCCATGCTAACATTTTGCTAACGCAATCTAATAAAAAGGGTGTAACAACGTTAAAGATGTTACACACAGAATTTACCTAAACCCTGATATTTCGCACTTCTCGTGGCCATCGTTAAAGATATTACACACTCTCATTTTATGGGCGGTATGATGTAAGGTTTTTCTTGCACATTCCCCTAGCTCATTGCGAAGCTGTTTCGGAAATAATTCACTAGCAATTTGAGTAATAGTAGAGGCTTCTCGGTAGTTAAATATACTACCGAGAAGCCTCTTTTTTGTCCTCGGATTTACTTCTAGCTACAAGACGGGGCAATTCCTTCTTTAGTTATGACCTTTGGTTCTTATTAATAGGAAGCGCTATAACCGTCCCCGCGCTTCAATAGAGACTTAGTTATAGAGTTTGAAAACATCGATATGATATAGGTGAAAGCCCATAGGATATCATGCTATGATTTATTGAATTTACCTTGGTGCCTGCCCCCTAAGTTCGCGTAGTGGGGGCAGGCACATTGTCTTTTCTACTAAAGATTACTTTCTGAA
>NZ_JBIEKH010000007.1:0-228079 GCF_043496985.1 Halomonas sp. B23F22_20 | reverse complement strand
AAGCTGGAAGCTGGAAGCTGGAAGCTGGAAGCTGGAAGCTGGAAGACAGCATGAACCCCGCCATCATCGGGTCAAGGGTTTTCTTCCAGCTTCAAGCTTATGACTTCAAGCTCCGGGCGAAGCCCGGCCGGGTTTTCTTCAAGCTTCCAGCCGCGAAGCGGCGCTCTTCCAGCTTCAAGCTCCCGGGCGAAGCCCGGGTCAGGGGATCGGCTGCCGCCGTGACCAGAGAATCAGCAGCCCGCCGGCGACGATCATCGGCAGCGACAGCAGCATGCCCATGGTCAGCCAGTCGAAGGCAATGAAGCCAAGCTGCGGGTCGGGACGACGCACAAACTCCACGCTGAAGCGGAAGATCCCGTAAAGGACCAGGAAGAGCCCCGACACCATGCCACGTCGACGCGGCGTCGCCGAGACCCACCACAGCACCGCGAACAGTACCGCACCCTCCAGCGCCGCCTCGTAGAGCGACGACGGATGACGCGGCTCGGGGCCCAGGCCGGGGAAGACCAGTCCCCAGGGCAGGTCGGTGACTCGCCCAGGCAGCTCGTGATTGATGAAGTTGCCGATCCGACCTGCGCCCAGGCCGATCGGCACCAGCGGCGCGACAAAGTCGGTGAGCGTGAAGAAGGCCAGCCGCTTCTTGCGAGCGAAGTAGAACGCCGCCAGCAGCACCCCGATCAGGCCGCCGTGGAAACTCATGCCGCCATCCCAGATCCGGACAATCCACAGCGGGTCGGCCAGCCACTGCTCGAGGCCGTAGAACAGCGCGTAGCCCAAACGGCCGCCCAGCACCACGCCAAGCGCCGCATAGAAGATCAGGTCGCCCACGTCGTCGCCGTTCAGGCCGATCCGGGGAGCGCGGCGGCGTCCCAGCCACCAGGCGGCAATGAAGCCGATGACGTACATCAGGCCATACCAGTGGACCTGTAGAGGGCCGAGCGAGATGGCCACGGGATCAATATCGGGGTAGCGCAGCATGGAATCCTCGGAAGCTGGAAGCTGGAAGCTGGAAGCTGGAAGCTGGAAGCTGGAAGCTGGAAGCTGGAAGCTGGAAGCCAAAGACTCCCCATCCGCCGCAGCGGGGTCAAGGCCTAGCGTCGAGCTCCACGCTTCCTCCTTGAAGCGTCAAATCAGGAACTTGAGCCCAACCACCGCCAACAGGCCGGCGAAGGAGAGACGCAGCAGCCGTGCGGGCAGGCGATGCGCCAGCTTCACGCCGACCCGCGCGAAAGGCACGCTGGCCAGCACGATACCTAGGAAGGCGGGCCACATGACATAGCCCAGGGCACCGGCAGGTAGCTGGGGCTGCCCCCAGCCGACGACGATGAAGGTGACGGCACCGAAAGCGGCGATAGGAAGCCCACAGGCCGAAGAGGTTCCCACCGCCTGGGTCATGGGCGCCCCACAGCGAGTCAGCCAAGGCACGCTCAGGGTGCCACCACCGATCCCGAACAGCGCAGAGACGCCACCGATCACCGCGCCCGCCAGCCCCATGACCGCTCGCCCCGGAGCGAGCTGCCTGGAACGTGTCCCGCGCGCCAGGGCCATCTTCACGGCCACTGCCAGCAGGAAGACGCCGAACAACCCACCCAGCGCGCCGCCGGACAGGCTGCCGGCAACGAAGACACCGGCAACCGCTCCCAGCACCAAACCGGGCAACAATGCCAGAAACCACGCACGATGCACGCTGCCCCGACGATAGTGCGCCCAAGCGGAAGACGCCCCGGTGACCACGATGGTCGACAGCGAGGTCCCCACTGCCAGGTGCATGATCACCTCCGGTGCGACCCCCTGCAGGTCGAAGGCGAACACCAGCGCCGGCACGATGATCAACCCGCCGCCGATGCCGAACAGCCCGGCCAGGGTGCCGGCCAGGCTGCCCAGCAGCAGATAGCCGACCATCAGGGAGAGCGCGCTCATGCCCCACCCTCTCCGGCCAAGGGTTGTCCAGGCAGCCAGTGGCGCACCCGGTCCAGCAGATCCTGGGGCCGGTACGGCTTGGCCAGGTAGTCGTCCATGCCGGCCTCACGGAAGCGTTGACGATCGGCATCGCCGGCATTGGCGGTCAGCGCCACCATGACGCACCGCGGGCGGTTGGGCTGTTCGATCTCCCGGGCCCGCCATGCGCGGCAGGTCTCCACGCCGTCCATATCCGCCATGTAGATATCCATGAAAACCAGGTCGAAGGGGGTCTGCTCCAGACGCTCGAGAGCCTCGCTGCCGCTGGTAGCGGTCGCGACTTGCAGGCCCTGACGCTCGAGCACCTTCTGCGCCAGCATCAGGTTCACCGGGCCATCGTCGACGACCAGCACGCGCCCCGGAGCCGTTTCCGACGCCTCGGGCTCGCCAAGGTTCTCCAGCAGCACGGCCGTCTCGGCCAGCCTTTCCTGCAGTCTCTCGATGGCGGTGCGTCCGCTCTCACTGTCGGCACGCCGGCACGAGTCGCTGCTCAAGACCTCGGACACCGCGGCCATCAGCGGCTTGAGCATCTGCTGCAGATGGCTCAGATAGCCGGACTTGAGGCGCGATTCCTCCTGGGCGCGCACTCGTCCGGTCTCGAGACGCACCAGGCGTTCCTGCTGAACCTCGAGATCGTCGAACAGCCGCTGTTCGGCGCCACGGGCGGTGTCCAGTTCGGCTGCCCAACGTGCGGCCCAGGCATCGCACATGCCTCCCAGGGCATCGAGGCGCTGGTCGAGTGGCAAGTCGGGATCCTGGAAGCGGCCGGCTCCAAGGGCATCGTCTGCCCCCTCGGCCCTCAAGCGCTGCCCGAGACGGCTCAGCGCCGATTCGACTCTCGCTTCCATGGCGCGGATGCGCTGGCGCAGCAGCATCAGAAAGGCGGCGACGTTGAGGCCGCTACCAACCATCAGCGCGACCATAAGCCAGATGGTGCCACTCCAGGACACCGGCGAGAATGCCAACCAACGACCGCTCAAGCCTACGGCCAGGCAAAGCCCCACCAAGGCCAGCTGAATGGCCAGGGCCGGCCACAGGATAGGCTTGACCAAGCGCGACCAGGCACGCTCCTTGTCGGTCTCGACACTCATCGTCATCCCTGTCACGGGTCGCTTGAAAGCCTCCGAGTGTACGATGCCAGAGGTGCCATGTCATGGCGCCGGCTTTCCCGAGCCCGATGGGCGGGTTAGGCTAGCCCCATGTGCCTGATTGCCTTCGACCATCGCCCCGGCGAACCCTTCGCGCTTCGCCTGGTGGCCAATCGTGACGAATTCCACGCCCGCCCTTCGGCTCCGCTAGCCGCCTGGAGTGATGCCCCAGACATCGTCGGCGGCCGAGATCTGGAGGCCGGCGGTTCCTGGCTAAGCGTGCACCGCCGCGGCCGTTTCGCCGCGGTGACCAACGTCCGAGATCCGGGCCTCGGCGTCCCCGACCACGCCCCCAGCCGCGGCGAACTGGTCCGTTCGGCCCTGGAGTGCGACGATCTGAGCGATTGGCTAACGCGACTGGCCGACGACGATGCGCGGCGCTACGCCGGCTTCAACCTGCTGGTCGGCGATGGCAAATGCCTGTGGTACCTCCATCGCGGGCGCGAGCGAGTCGTCCTGCGGCAGGTATCCGCCGGCCTGCACGGCCTCTCCAACGCCGAGCTGGACACTCCCTGGCCCAAGCTGATCGCCGCGCGCCAGGGGCTCGCCGCCGGCCTGCATCGAGGCCACTGGCCGGACGACGCGCTGGCAGCACTGGGGGATAGCCACGAGGCCGAGGACGACCGCCTTCCGGCGACGGGCATAGGGCTGGAGCTCGAACGCCGCCTTTCGGCGGCGTTCATCCTGGGGGAAGACTACGGTACACGGGCCACTACCTGGCTGGAGTGGCGGGCCGATGGCCATCTGACCATCGGCGAGCGGCGCTTCGGGCCCCACGGAGCCCCACTCGGCGCCCGACACTTGAGTCTCAGCACGCCGTCAATAGCTTGACGACCGGAGACCTCGACAGTCGCCCTGGCACACCAGGGCTGAAACGGATCAGGTGTCCTTGGGCGGCAACAGGTGGGCCAGCTGCCACTCGTTCATGCGCGCCTCCAGGTGACGCCTCACGCCCACCGGCGACGGCTGGGTCAGGGTCTCATCGACCAGTGCCTCGGCCGCCGCCATGCTGACGCGGCGAATGGCGGCACGCACCTTGGGCAAGCTGGGGGCGTTCATCGACAGGGCATCGAACCCCATCCCCATCAGCAACAGGGCACCGGCCGGATCCCCGGCCAACTCGCCGCACACCGAAGTGGGAACGCCCAGGGCCCTGGTCTCCCTAGCCAGGCGCGCCATGGCCGACAGCACCGCGGGATGGCAAGCATCGTAGAGATCCGCCACGCGTGGGTTGTTGCGATCCACCGCCAGCAGGTACTGGGTGAGGTCGTTGCTGCCCACCGAGAAGAAATCCACCCGCTCGGCCAGCGCTCCGAGCTGATAGAGCGTCGCCGGCACCTCCAGCATCACGCCCACCTTGGGGCGCGCCACCTCGATGCCGTCTTCCCCCAGTTCGCGAATGGCCCGTTCGAGCAGGCGCAGGGCGTCGTCGACCTCGTCGACGTTGGTGATCATCGGCAGCAGGACCTGAAGGTTGTCGAGCCCCTGCGATGCGCGCAGCATCGCCCGCAGCTGAACCATCAACACTTCGGGATGATCCAGGGTGACGCGAATCCCCCGCCAGCCCAGGAACGGATTGGCTTCCTCGATGGGGAAATAGGGCAGGTCCTTGTCGCCACCGATATCCAGGGTCCGCATCACCACCGGCAGCGGGGCAAAGCCCTCCAGTTGCTCCCGATACAGCCGGGTCTGCTCCTGCTCTCCGGGGAAACGCTCGGTGATCATGAACGGCACTTCGGTGCGATACAGCCCCACTCCGCCGATGCGAGACTTGAGCGAAGCCACCGCATCCACCGCCAACCCGGTATTGACCATCAACGGCATGTCGTAGCCATCCGGGGTGCGGCTGGGCAAGTCCTGTTCGTGCTCGAGAACCTCGGCCAGCGCTCGCTCCTCCTCGATCAAGCCCTGGTAGTGGCTCTCCAGGTCGGGGCTCGGGCGCACGAACAGCCGGCCGCGGTGGCCATCCAGCACCACCCGGGCCCCGTTGAGCCGCGGCAAGGGCAGGTCGACCATGCCCAGCACGGTGGGAATGCCCATGGCTCGGGCCACGATGGCCACGTGGGAGGTACTGGAGCCGCGCACCGAGACGATCCCCGCCAGGCGATCGCGAGGCACCTCGCCGAGCATCGCCACACTGATCTCATCGCTGACCAGCACGGTATTCTCCGGATACACGGCCGGCGTCGAGGCGGTCTCCTCCTGCAAATGGGCGAGCACCCGACGCCCCAGGTCGCGCACATCGGCCGCCCGCTCACGGAGATAATCGTCGTCCACCCGCTCCAGGTACTGCACATGGCGTCGCACCACGTCGGCCAACGCCCCCGGCGCCCATTGCCCTTCGCGGATACGCTTGACCACCTCCTGAGAAAGTGCCGCCTCGCCCAGCATCTGCTGATAGACGTCGAACAGTGCCAGCTCCTGGGCCGAGATCCGATTGGCCAGGCGCTCACCCGCCGCACGGATCTCGTCACGCGCCTTGCCGATGGCCTCCTTGAGGCGCGCGATCTCGTATTCTTCATCGGTCGGGATCAAGTCCGGCACGCTGTCGAGATCGGCCGGCGGCGCGATCACTACAGCCTCACCGATGGCCATGCCCGGCGAGGCCGCCACCCCGGTAAAAGTGGCCTGGCCACCGGGCAACGACGGCCGGGTCAGGCTACCAGTGGCCAGGGCATGGGCCAGAACGCCGGCCAGCTGGGCGGCCATGGTGACCAGGAAGGCCTCGTCGGCCTCATCGTAGCGTCGCTTGTCGGATTGCTGAACGACCAGCACGCCGAGCATGCGACGCTGATGGATGATCGGCACGCCGAGGAAGCTGGAGTAGCGCTCCTCGCCGGTGGCCTCGAAGTAACGAAAGTAGCGATGGGCGCGCGCGTCTTCCAGGTTGATGGGCTCCTCGCGCTGGGCCACCAGGCCCACCAGCCCCTCCCCTACCGACAGCGATACGTGTCCCACGGCCTGGGTCCTCAGGCCGATGGTTTCCATCAGCACCAGGCGATCGAGTTCGGCATCGAAGAGGTAGAAGGAACACACGTCAGTACGCATGGCCTTGCGAATACGTCGCACCATGGTCGACAGGGCGGCATCAAGATTGCGCGCCCCGTTGACCTCCAGGATGATGCGTCGCAACACCTCGAGCATCGGCGTCTTGCTGTCCATTGTCGTTATGCCTCGCTGAGGGTATCGCCGGGGCAGGCCCCGGCATGTATCGCGGCGTCAGCCATGCCCGAGAGCCAGACGCTGGGCGCGCGGCGACAGTTCGCGCAGCGCGCGTCGATAGACCTCGCGCTTGAAGGGCACCACCTGTCCCAGCGGATACCAGTAACTGACCCAGCGCCAGCCGTCGAATTCCGGTTTAGCCGCACCGCCGTCCATGCTGATGCGGGTCTCTCCACAGCGGATCCTGAGCAGGAACCACTTCTGCTTCTGGCCGATACACACCGGCCGGGCGTGTGTTCGCACCATGCGTCGCGGCAGGCGATAGCGCAACCAGCCCCGGGTACAGGCAAGCACCTCGACGTCATCGGCGGTCAGGCCGACCTCTTCGTAGAGTTCGCGAAACAGTGCCTGTTGCGGTGTCTCGTTCGCCTTGATGCCTCCCTGGGGAAACTGCCACGCATTCTGCCCAACCCGACGCGCCCAAAGCAGTTGCCCCTGGTCGTTGGCGAGAATGATGCCAACGTTGGGGCGAAAGCCGTCTGCGTCGATCACGGACTTCACCTTATGAATCCAGTATTGGATTCATTCTTCCACAAGGCCGTGAAACGTATCAATACGCCGTTTGCGGGCCGCTCGAAGGGGTCGCCCGCATCTGCCATAATCGCGGGCTCGACATACCAACGACAACCAGAGGAAATCCGTGAGCCTCGCCATCTTCGACCTGGACAACACCCTGCTCTCCATCGACAGCGACCATGCCTGGGGCGAGTTTCTGCTCGAACAAGGCGCCGTGGATCCGGTGGCCTACAAGGAGGCCAACGACCGCTTCATGGCCGACTACGAAGCCGGCACCCTCGACATGAAGGAGTTCCTGTCGGTGGCCCTCAAACCGCTGGCCGACAACTCGCCCGAGCAGCTGGCGGCCTGGCATCAGCAATTCATGGCCAGCAAGATCGAGCCGCACATCCTGCCCCGCGGCGAGGAGCTGATCGCCCGCCATCGGGCCCGTGGCGACACCCTGCTGATCATCACTGCTACCAACCGCTTCATCACCGGCCCCATCGCCGAACGCCTGGGCGTGGACGATCTGATCGCCGTGGAGCCGGAGATGGTTGAGGGCCGCTATACCGGCCATGTCAGCGGCGTGCCCAGCTACCGGGAAGGCAAGGTGACGCGCCTGGAAGCATGGCTCACGGACCGCGACCACACTCTGCACGGCGCCTGGTTCTACAGCGACTCGCACAACGACCTGCCGCTACTGGAGCAGGTCGACAACCCAGTGGCGGTGGACCCCGATGACACCCTGCGCCAGACCGCCGAGGCGCGCGGCTGGCGGGTCATCAGCCTGCGGGACTGAGCCGGCTACGCCGGCTCAAAGCTGTAAGCCCGAAGCTGGAAGAGCGGCGCTTCACACCTGGAAGAAAGACAAACAAAACCCCGCACAGGCCATGCCGTGCGGGGTTTTCTTGCAGCTTCAAGCTTCAAGCTTACGGCTGGCGTCAGCCGAGCAGATGCTCCACCGCGGCGCGTTCTTCACGCAGCTCGGTCTCGGTGGCGGTCATGCGATCACGGCTGAAGTCGTCGATCTCCAGGCCCTGGACGATCTCGTACTTGCCGTCCTTGCACACCACCGGGTAGGAGTACATCACGCCCGGCTCGATGCCGTAGCTGCCGTCGGCCGGAATGCCCATGCTGACGATACCGTCGCTGCCGAGCGCCCAGTCACGCATGTGATCGATGGCGGCAGAGGCGGCAGAGGCGGCGGAAGACGCACCGCGAGCCTTGATGATGGCGGCGCCGCGCTGCTGGACAGTGGGGATGAAGTCGTTCTCGTACCAGTCACGCTCGACCAGTTCCAGGGCCGGCTTGCCATCCACCTTGCAGTGGGCCAGGTCAGGGTACTGGGTCGCGCTGTGGTTGCCCCACACGATCATCGACTCGACGTCGGTGACGTGCTTGCCGGCTTTCTGGGCCAGCTGGGTCTTGGCCCGGTTGTGGTCCAGACGCATCATCGCGGTGAACTGGCCGGCGTCGAGGTCCGGCGCGTTGCAGGAGGCGATCAGGGCGTTAGTGTTGGCCGGATTGCCCACCACCAGCACGCGCACGTCACGGCTGGCGTGATCGTTCAGCGCCTTGCCCTGGACGGAGAAGATCGCGGCGTTGGCCTCGAGCAGGTCCTTGCGCTCCATGCCCGGACCGCGCGGACGCGCGCCGACCAGCAGGGCGAAATCGGCATCCTTGAAGGCGACGTTGGGATCGTCGGAGGCAACGATGTCCTGCACCAGCGGGAAAGCACAGTCGTTGAGCTCCATGACCACGCCGTTGAGCGCATCCATGGCCGGCGGAATCTCGAGCAGCTGCAGGATGACCGGCTGATCCTTGCCGAGCATGTCGCCGGAGGCGATACGGAAGGCCAGGGAGTAACTGATCTGGCCGGCGGCGCCGGTAATGGCAATACGGACGGGGTCTTTCATCGTGGCTCCTTCGGTTGTCGCCGTGAGGATCGGCCGGAGCGATGGTGCCTCCCCGGCCAGGATCAAAACCGGGGAAATGGTATGCCTGCAGTGCACAAAACTCAATTCGACCTGCGACTAGGCCGCCGGAAGGGTCGGTTCAGACGCCGCTGGAGGCTCTCTCTTCGGGCGCATGAGCCGCATGCAGCCGCGCGATCAGACGATCCTCGAGCGAGAAGCGCTCGGTGAGCCCCTTGGCCAGCCGATCCAGCCAGGCAGGCAGGCGGGAAAGGTAATGCTGACATCGCACCGGACTGGCGTAATCCTCGTCGAAAGCCAACACCAGTTCGGTGGACATCTCAAGGCGTGTCAGCAGGCGGTCGGCGAGCCCCAGGGCATCGTCGTCCTCGAACGCCTCGGCCTCGGCCCTGAGCTGAGGATAGATCTCGAAGTGCCCGGCACTGATGTAGTCCATCAGCAGTTCACTAAAGGCGTCGATACGCGGCTTGGTGACCGCCTCCAGCTCGGCGTCGCAAGCCTCCTTGAGCTCGTCGAAGCGGACGAGCAGCATGCGTCGCTCGTCGAGCCAACGGTCGATCAGCCGATGCACGCCCCCCCAGCGTTCCTGTGCGCTCTTGCAGTCTTCCAGCATGGTGCTCCCCTCGCTCGATTTACCCGACCTCGGACACCCAACCGCCCGGCCTGGAGCAACAGCGTCCCCCCTGGGGAGAGCGCTGTCAATCCTGCAGCATTCCCCCCGGCCAACGGTAGCCACTACGCCGCCGCAGGGACCGCCACAGCAGGCCCAGCGGCGCCACGGCCAGTACTACGAAGCCGATCAGCGTCCAGCCCGGCAGCGACAGCCCCAGGAAGCGCGCGCTGATCTCGGCGCACTCCCCGGAGGCGCTGAGTACCATGCTCACCACCTGCTGCAGCGGCAGCACCTCCATCATGTAATCGAGGCCCGGACCGCAGCTCGGCACCTCGTCGGCGGGCAGCGACTGCAGCCACAGGTGGCGGCCGGCCAGGCCGATGCCGGCGCTCACGGCGAGCAGCGACAGCAGCGCGTAGATTGCCCCTCCGAGCCGCCCCTTGGGGTCATGCAGGGCCGCAACGGCAAACACCACGCCAGCAGTGATCACCGCCACCCGCTGGAAGATACACAGCGGACAAGGCTCGAGCCCGCCCAGATGCTCGAGCCCCAGGGCCACCGCCATCATCAGCACGCAGCCACCCAATCCCAGCAGGCTCCAGCCCCTCACGCCCGCCTCACGCAGTCCCTCGATCATGCCTGACCTCCCGCACGCAGCGGTGTCAAAGCCCGGGATTCCCGAGCGCGTTCGAAATAGGCGGCCAGAAAATCGGCGAAGGTATCGACGTCGGCAGCCTCGATGTCGCCCTGCTGCTGATGGGATGTTTCCACCAGCTCGTCGAACAACGCCGCACGGGCGCGCTCGATGGGCTCCTCGCCCAGGCGTGCGCCCTGTTCCCGCGCCAGTCCCAGAACCGCTTCGACGAACTCCTCATTGCGGGACATCAGCCGTGCCAGCAGCTGACCGGATGGCGTCTGCGTCGGATCCTCGAGCCGCGGCGCCAGCGCCGCCAGGGCATCGCCATGGGGCGAGCCCTCTTCCAGCCGATCCAGCAGCGCGGCGACCTCACCGAGCCCTTTGAGGATCTCGCCGCCCCAGTCGGCGATGCCGCGCTTGCGCCCGTGATGGTCGAGGCGCAGCTCGGGATCACGGCCCCGCGACACCACCAGGCGCCGATTGTCGTCCAGATGCTCGCACTCCTCGTCGGAAATCCACGGGCTCTCGGTGAGCAGGCACCACATCAGGAAGGTATCGAGGAAACGACTCTGCACGGCGTCGATGCCCAGCGGGTCGAAGGGGTTCAGGTCGAGGCAACGCACCTCGATGTACTCGACACCGCGAGCCTCCAGCGCCTGGCTGGGCGTCTCGTCATGGCGCGCTACCCGCTTCGGGCGGATATCGCTGTAGTACTCGTTCTCGATCTGCAGGATGTTGGCGTTGAGCTGGCACCAGTCGTCGCCTTCGCGCACGCCACTCGCCTGGTAGTCCGGCCAGGGCGTGGAGATCGCATGACGCAGGGTGTTGACGTAGTTGGACAGCGAGTTGAAGCAAATCTTGAGCTGCGACTGCACCTTGTTCTGGTAGCCCAGATCGGACATCCGCAGGCTGGTGGCGAACGGCGAGACCAGCGTCTCGTCGCCATGGGCCTCGAGCCCTTCCGGTACCCTTCCATCGGGCAGGAAGCTGCGATCGATCGCCGGCGAGGCACCGAACAGATAGAGCAGCAGCCAACTGTGGCGGCGGAAATTGCGGATCAGACCGAAGTAGCGGGCCGAGCGATAGTCCTGCATGGCCGTCTCACCCTCGCCGTCGAGCTCGCGCAGCAGGGCGAACAGCTCATCGGGCAACGACACGTTGTAGTGCACACCGGCGATCGCCTGCATGATGCGCCCGTAGCGCACATCCAGCCCTTTGCGGTAGACGTGCTTCATGCGCCCTACGTTGGACTCGCCATAATCGGCGATCGGCACGCTATCGTTGCCATCCAGCCGGGCCGGCATGCTGGCCGGCCAGATCAGTTCCTCACCCAGTCGCCGATAGCTGAAGCGATGCAAGTCGGCGAGGAATTCGAGGGCATCTTCGGGGCGGCTGTGGACCGGCGTGATGTACTCCAGCAGCGCCTCGGAGTAGTCAGTGGTGATATGCGGATGGGTCAGCTTGGAGCCCAGCGCCCGAGGGTGCCGGGTCTGGGAGATGCGTCCCGCGGCGTCGACCCGCAGCCCTTCCTTCTCGATGCCGCGGCGCAGTCGACCGAAGCGCTTCTGGTCGGCCAGCCGACCGAGGCGTTCGATGTGGGGGGAAAGCGTTTCGGACAAGGTGGTCACCCCATGTCAGGGACGCCGACGCCCGGCGTCCCGGTGGACGGTTCGGGCGCCGCGGCACCCACAAGACCTCTGATTATGGCGACGGAAAACGGCGATTCAAGATAAGCCGGCTAATTGCTTCGAGCTTCGAGCTTCGAGCTTCGAGCTTCGAGCTTCGACAGCATTATATCCCGCAGCCCGCAGCCCGTAGCCCGTAGCCCCATGCTACCCCTCTCGCTTGGCCTTGAGCAGCGCCGCGCCCAAGGCACCGAGCTGGCCATCGCCCTGGCCGCCCTGCCCTTTGCCCTTCTGCGATCCGCCGCCCTTGCGCGCGGCCTTGCCCTGGCGGCCGCGAGAGCCTCCGCCGCCTCGCCTGGCCGGTTCGCCGTCCTCGTCGGGCTGATCGTCGAGGCGCATGGACAGGCCGATGCGCGCACGTTCCAGATCCACGCTCATCACCTTGACCTTGACGATGTCCCCGGCCTTGACCACCGAGCGCGGATCCTCGACGAACTTGTCGGACAGTGCCGAGATATGCACCAGGCCATCCTGGTGCACGCCGATATCGACGAAGGCACCGAAGTGAGTGACGTTGGTGACGCTGCCCTCGAGCACCATGCCAGGCTCCAGGTCCTTGAGGGTCTCGACGCCCTCGCGGAACTCGGCTGCCTTGAACTCGGGGCGTGGATCGCGGCCCGGCTTGTCGAGCTCCTTGAGGATGTCGCTGACGGTGGGCACGCCAAAGCGCTCGTCGGCGAAATCGGCGGGCTTCAAGGCCTTGAGGGTGGCACTGTCGCCGATCAGTCCGCCAAGCTCACGCTGGCTCTGCTTGGCGATGCGCTCGACCAGTGGATAGGCCTCCGGGTGCACGGCACTGGCATCCAGCGGATTGTCGCCGCCCATGATGCGCAGGAAGCCGGCGCACTGCTCGAAGGTCTTGGGCCCCAGGCGGCTGACGTCGAGCAACTGCTTACGGCTGGCGAAGGCACCCTCGGCGTCGCGCCGAGCCACGATGTTCTCGGCGAGACCCGCGTTGAGGCCGGCGACCCGCGACAGCAGCGCACTCGAGGCCGTGTTGAGATCGACTCCCACGGCGTTGACGCAATCTTCGATGACCGCTTCCAGGCTGCGCGACAGCTGCACCTGGGAGACATCATGCTGGTACTGGCCGACGCCGATCGACTTGGGCTCGATCTTGACCAGCTCGGCCAACGGGTCCTGCAGCCGACGGGCAATCGACACCGCACCGCGGATGGTCACGTCGAGGTCAGGCAGTTCGCGCGCAGCATATTCCGACGCCGAGTACACCGAGGCACCGGCCTCGCTGACCATCACCTTGGACAGCGGACCCTTTCCTGCCCCGGTCCTTGAAGAAAGGGCCTTGACCAGTTCGCCTGCCAGCTTGTCGGTCTCGCGACTGGCGGTGCCGTTGCCTACCGCCACCAGGGCCACGTCGTGCTTGTCCACCAACCGCGCCAACACGGCCAGCGACTCGTCCCATTGATTGCGCGGTACATGGGGGAAGATGGTGGCATGCTCGAGGAAGCGGCCAGTGGCGTCGACCACCGCCACCTTGCAGCCGGTGCGCAGGCCCGGGTCGATGGCCAGCGTGGCTTTCTGGCCGGCCGGTGCGGCCAGCAGCAGGTCCTTGAGATTGGCAGCGAACACCTCGATGGCATCGAGCTCGGCGCGATCGCGCAGCCGACCCATCAGCTCGGTCTCCAGATGCGTGTAGAGCTTGACCCGCCAGGTCCAGCGCACCACCTCGGCCAGCCAGCGGTCAGCAGGACGGCCGTGGTCGGCGATCTCGAAGTGCTTGGCGATCGCCACCTGGGCCGGGTGTACGGCGGCCTCGTCCTCGCCGGGCAGGCGCAGGGTCAGCGCCAGCACGCCCTCGTTGCGGCCGCGGAACATCGCCAGCGCGCGGTGCGAGGGCACCTTGGCCAGCGGCTCGTCGTGCTCGAAGTAGTCGGAAAACTTGGCACCCTCCTGCTCCTTGCCGGCGATCAGCCGAGAGGAGAGTTCACCGTCGCTCCACAGCCGCTCGCGCAGCCGACCGACCAACTCGGCCTCCTCAGCGAAGCGCTCCATGAGGATCTGCTTGGCGCCGTCCAGGGCCGCCTTGGCATCCACGATGGCCGGGATGTCCCCCTCCGCGGCGCGGAAATACTTCGCCGCCTCGGCCTCGGGATCCAGCGAGGGATCGGCCAGCAGCGCCTCGGCCAGCGGCTCGAGGCCGGCCTCCCGGGCGATCTGGGCCTTGGTGCGGCGCTTCTTGCGATACGGCAGGTAGAGGTCTTCCAGGCGCTGCTTGGTGTCGGCGGCGCGGATGCTGGCAGTCAGCTCGGGCGTCAGCTTGCCCTGCTCGTCGATGCTTGCCAGCACCGCCTCGCGGCGCTCCTCCAGCTCACGCAGGTAGCCCAGCCGCTCGTGCAGCTGGCGCAGTTGGGTGTCATCCAGCCCGCCGGTGACTTCCTTGCGATAGCGGGCGATGAAGGGCACGGTGGCCCCGCCGTCGAGCAGCTCCACGGTGGCCGCCACCTGGGGCCCGCGAACGCCGAGTTCCTCGGCGAGACGATCGATGATCTTGGCTTGTGCGTCCATGTAATCCTTGGCAATCCGGGACAGACGATCGCGACAAGGTATCACACCGCCGCCTGGGCCGGCAGCTGGAAGCTGGAAGCTGGAAGCTGGAAGCTGGAAGCTGGAAGCTGGAAGCTGGAAGCTGGAAGCTGGAAGCTGGAAGCTGGAAGCTGGAAGGCAGCATGAACCCGACATCATGGGGTCAAGGGTTTTCTTCCAGCTTCAAGCTTATGACTTCAAGCGCCGGACGAAGCCCAGTCGGGTTTTCTTCAAGCTTCCAGCTTAAGCCCGCGAAGCGGGCGTTCTTCCAGCTTCTAGCTCCCGGCTTCGCCGGGCCCGGCTATGCCGGCACGAAACGCAGCGCCAGGCCGTTATTGCACCAGCGCAGTCCGGTGGGCTCGGGACCGTCCTCGAAGACGTGACCCTGATGGCCGCCGCAGCGCGCACAGTGATATTCGGTGCGCGGGATCAGCAGCACCAGGTCCAACTCGGTGAGCAGGTGTCCCTCTACATGGGTGAAAAAACTCGGCCAGCCGGTGCCGGAGTCGTATTTCATCCGGCTTTCGAACAGCAACAGGTCGCAGCCGGCGCAGCGGTATTCTCCGTCGCGGGTCTCCTTGTCCAGCGGGCTCGAGAATGCCGGCTCGGTGCCGGCCTCACGCAGGATCCGGAAACGTTCATCACCGAGCCGCTCCCGCCACTCGGCTTCGCTGAGCTCCAGCGTTTCCAGCCCGGGCGCGGGCTGCAGATCGAGCTTGGGCCGCGCGGAGGCCAGCCCCGGCGCCAGACCGGCGAGGCCACTGAGCCCCAGCAGCCCCAGGAAGTTGCGTCGCTTCATGATGCGCCTCCATTGGCGTGTGATACCCCCGTGTCGGGTTTGCCACGGCATCCTTACCATAGGCCCCGCTCCTTCTCGAAAGCCTCACGAAAGTGTCACGACGACCTTCACGACAAAAAGGGGGCAGCCAAGGCTACCCCCTCTCGGACACTACCGGAACGCCGGGGTTCGCCCGGTCCGCTTCAGGTCAGGCTCGGGCCCGCGGCCACGATGGCCGGGCTCACGCCGTCGAACTTCTTGAAGTTGTCGACGAACTTGGCCGCGAGATCACGCAGGTGGCGGTCGTAGGCGTCTTTGTCTTCCCAGGTCTCGCGCGGGTCGAGCAGGCGCGAGTCAACGCCCGGCACCGCGGTCGGCACGGCCAGGTTCAGGCCGTCGATGGTGCGGGTATCCACGTCGCGCAGCACCCCGGACTGGATGGCGCCGATGATGGCGCGGGTAGTGGGTATCGAGAAACGCGCACCGCCCTCCCCGTAGGCGCCGCCGGTCCAGCCGGTATTCACCAGGTATACCTGGGCATCCTGTTCAGCCACGCGCTTCATCAGCAGGTCGGCATAGACCCGGGCCGGGCGCGGGAAGAAGGGCGCACCGAAGCAGGTAGAGAAGGTCGCCGCAAGCCCCTCGGAAGACCCCATTTCGGTGGAGCCTACCTTGGCGGTGTAGCCGGACAGGAAGTGGTAGGCGGCGGCTTCCTTGGACAGCACCGAGACCGGCGGCAGCACGCCGCTCATGTCGCAGGTCAGGAAAACGATGGCGTTGGGCTCGCCGGCGCGATTCTCCGCTACCCGCTTGCCGATGTGCTCGAGCGGATAGGCAGCGCGGGAGTTCTGGGTCAGGCTATCGTCGGCGTAGTCGGGCTCGCGGCGGTCGTCGAGCACCACGTTCTCCAGCACGGTGCCGAACTTGATGGCGTTCCAGATCACCGGCTCGTTCTTCTCGGAGAGATCGATGCACTTGGCATAGCAACCGCCCTCGATGTTGAACACGGTGCCCGGCCCCCAGCCGTGCTCGTCGTCGCCGATCAGAAAGCGCGCAGGATCCGCGGAGAGCGTGGTCTTGCCCGTTCCCGAGAGGCCGAAGAACAGCGTGGTCTCACCGTCTTCGCCCACGTTGGCGCTGCAGTGCATGGGCAGCACGTCGGCGGCCGGCAGCAGGAAGTTCTGCACCGAGAACATGGCCTTCTTCATCTCGCCGGCATAGCGCATGCCGGCGATCAGCACCTTCTTTTCGGCGAAGTTGAGAATCACGCAGCCGTCGGAGTTGGTGCCGTCACGGCCCGGCTCGCAGGTGAAACCGGGGGCGTTGAGGACGGTCCACTCGTCCTTGGCCGAAGGATTGTAGACCTCCGGACGCACGAACAGGGTGCGACCGAACAGGTTGTGCCAGGCGGTCTGGGTGGTGACCCGCACCGGCTGATAGTGTGCCGGGTCGCTGCCCACGTGAAGCTCCGAGACGTAGTGCTCATCGCCGGCCAGGTGGGCCTCGACGCGCGCCCAGAGGGCGTCGAAACGCTGGGCGTCGAAGGGCTGGTTGACGCTGCCCCAGTCGATCTCACCTCGTGTGGAAGGCTCGTCGACGATGAAGCGGTCCTTGGGGGAACGGCCCGTGCGCTCTCCGGTATTCACTACCAGGGCACCCTGGACGGACAGGCGGCCTTCGCCATTGGCCACGGCCCGTTCGACCAGCTCAGCGCTGGACAGGTTGACGTGGGCAATGGGAGCCTTCTCGTCGGCGGCCTTGGGGGCGGCTTGAGTCGTGGTCATATCGTTTCCTGGGCCTTGCGGCCATCTCTCTCGTTTGCCGGGCGTCCGTGACGCAGTGTCGATTCATCCCCGGCCGCCGCTGGCGGTTGACCGTCTTTTAGTAAGCGGCGACCGAAATACGGATGAACGCGGCGCATTATGGCAAAAAGCCGGCCCCAGCGACAGGAAACGACATTGTTACGCGACGTTATAGTAATTTTACTACCAATTAGAGCCCGTTAAGCACAGATATCGACGTGAGCTCAATGCAAGGTCGGTGGCTCTTCGGGATCCTCCAGCATCGCCTCCACTTCGGCGACGGTGAACTCATACCGGGTATGACAGAAATGACACTGGGTGGCGATGCCGCCCTGTTCGGCGAGAATGTCGTGCAGCTCCTCGCGACCCAGTGACAGCAGGGCTCCGGCAATGCGCTCCCGGGAGCAGGTGCAGGCGAAGCGTAGCGCCTTGGGCTCGAAGACCCGCACGCTCTCCTCATGATAGAGACGATGCAGCAGCTCGCGCTGCTCGACGGCGAGCAACTCCGTCTCGCTGAGGGTCGAGGCCAGATGGACGGTGCGCTCCCAGGCATCCTCGTCCTGGTTCAGCGCCTCCTCGGGGAGTCGCTGCAGCAGCAGCCCGCCGGCCCGCTGGCCGTCGTCGGCCAACCACAGCCGGGTGGGGAGCTGTTCGGACTGGGCGAAGTAATCTTCCAGACATCCAGCCAGACTATCGCGGTTAAGGGCCACGATACCCTGGTAGCGATGCCCACCACGGGGGTCCAGGGTGATGGTGACCTGCCCCTCACCCACCAGCTCGGAAAAGCCGGCGTCCTCGGCGGGCAGCGTCGCTTCCTCGTCGAGGCGAGCAATGGCGCGCAGCTCTCCGCCAGGATTGGACTCGGCCATCAGCAGCGACAGCGGCCCCTTGCCGCGGACCTCGATGCTCATGGTGCCATCGAGCTTGACGGTCTCGGTCAGCAGCGCCACGGCGGCCAACAGCTCGCCGAGCTGGCGGGTCACTGCGGGCGGATAGTCGTGGCGATCCATGACCTCGGCATGCGCCTGCTCGAGGGTCACGATCTCGCCGCGCACGTTGGTGTCCTCGAAGAGGAAGCGTTGGATCTGGTCGTTCATGATGCTTGCCTAAGCTAAGTCGTAAGAAATAAGAGGTAAGAGGGAAGAGAGCAAGAAGCCCCACCCGACCTTGCTCGCTCTTCCCTCTTCCCTCTTCTATTCGCCACGCATGAATCGCTTGATCTCGCGACGCTGCTTCTTGTCGGGACGCTTGAGCGGGTGTTGCATGGCCTGGTTGGCCTGGCGACGACTCTCGGCCTCTCGTGTCCGGCGCGCCTCGCTCTCGGCGGTTTCGCGATAAAGCTCGCGTGCCTCGGGGGCGCCGCGGCGCTGCTCGGACAGCGCCATCACCTCGACCTCCCAGGTATCCCAGCCCTGGGGCAGGCGAATCAGGGCACCGACCTCCACGGTCTTGCTGGTCTTGGCCCGCGCGCCATTGTAGTTCACCTTGCCACCTTCAATGGCCTTCTTGGCCAGGCCACGGGTCTTGAAGAAGCGTGCCGCCCACAGCCATTTGTCGAGCCGTACACCGCTCATGCGCCCTCCTCGCTGCCGGGCATTTCATCGGGCAGGATGGCGGCGAAGCGATCGAGAGCGATGAACTCCTCGAGCTCTTTCTCGGGCCGACGGCTGTCGGGTTGCTTGATGCCGAGCAAATGACGAATGCCGAACTCCCTGGCACTCTCCAGCACCACAGGATTGTCATCGATGAACAGCGTGCGAGCCGGGTCGAAGGGCTCGACGTCCTGGAGGGCAAACCAGAACTCCTGAGCTTCCTTGGGCACGCCCAGATCGGCGGAAGACACGATGGCGTCCAGATAGTCCTCGAGCCCGGTCAGCGGCAGCTTGAGCGCCAGGCTCTCGCGGTCGGCGTTGGTGGCCAGCACCACCCGGGGGTGGGCGCGCTTGAGCCAGCGCAGGAAGTCCAGAGCATCGCTGCGCAGGCCGATCAGGTGCTGGACCTCACGCTTGAGCGCCACGATATCGACACCCAGTTCACGGCTCCAGTAAGCCAGGCTGTACCAGTTCAGGGTGCCCTGCTCGCGAAGGATCCGCGCACGGATCTCCTCCTGGCTCGCCTCGTCGAGCCGATGCAGCTCAACGTAACGACGCGGCAGGTGCTCCAGCCAGAAGTGGCTATCGAAATGCAGATCCAGCAGGGTGCCGTCCATGTCGAGAAGAACGGTATCGATCGCACGCCAGTCGATCATGGGACTCCTTTCAAGGACAGTTTTCAGGGACAGTCGTCGGGGGCGACGCGGTGACGTCCGCCAGGGGGAAGACGTGATAGTGTAACCAATCGATGCAGCGGACGCATTCCAACCCCCGAATGCCCGCGGCTATCGCCGTGATTGAGTGTGCCGATCAGGCGATGGCGACTCGGCATTCGCACAGAACGACCGGAGACCCCATGACCGACTACGCCCCCCGCAAGCCGCAGGTTCTAGCTCGACGCAGCGTCGCGCGCAGCCGTCTGTTCCACGTCGAAGAGATGGAGCTGCGCTTCGCCAATGGCGCCGAACGCACCTTCGAGCGGCTGGGTGGCACCGGACGCGGCATCGGCGCGGTCATGATCGTGGCCATGCCTGACCCCGAGCACGTGCTGTTGATCCGCGAATACGCCGCTGGCGTCGAAGACTACGCCCTGACCCTGCCCAAGGGGCTGGTGGACCCCGGCGAGGACTTGGTCACCGCCGCCAACCGCGAACTGATGGAGGAATGCGGCTTCGGTGCCCATCGCCTGGAGCCGCTGGTGGAGCTGACCCTGGCACCGAACTACATGCGTCATCGCATGCAGGTGATGCTGGCCACCGACCTTTATCCGCGACGCCTGCCTGGGGACGAGCCGGAGCCGCTGATCGTCGAGACCCATGCCATCGACGAGATCGGCGCCCTGCTGGCGCGGGAAGACTTCCACGAAGCCAGGGCCATCGCGGCCCTGTACATCGCTCGGGACAAGGTGCGCAGCGAAGCCGTCACCCCCACGCTTTGGTAGCGTCCCCTCCTCAACATCGAGGAGGGCATCGCCAGGGACGTCAGCCCTTGGCGTGAAGTCGGCGCGGCAGGCTGCCGCCCTCCTTGAGCTTGACCCAGCGTCCCTGGCGATAGCTGTCGAGGCCCGCCTCGAGCAGGCTCATCACCTCCAGGGCCTCGTCGGCGGTGACCGGCGGGGGCGTGCCACGCAGCAGGGTGCGGGCGACGCCGTCGTAGAAGGCCCGGTAGTCCCCGGGCACGCCCTCGACCTCGTGATGGACGAGGGCCACCTCGTCGCCCTGCCCCTCGTTCAGCGTCAACCGTCCCGGCGAGGAATCGACGCCCCAGGCCGGCTGCGGGCTCTCGCCCTCCTTGAGCCACCCCTCCTGGGGATCGAGGCCATACTTGACGAAGCTGCCCCGGGTGCCGTTCACCCGCAGCCGCGGCGTGGGCTCGGCCACCAGGGTGCTGGCCCTCAGGGTCACCCGAAGCCGCTCGTATTCCAGCACCGCCACGAAATCATCGTCGATCTCGGCGCCATCGCGCAGCGTGGCCAGCTCCAGCAGGATCGCCCGCGGCATGCCGAACAGCGCCCGAGCCTGGTCGAGCAGATGCGGGCCCAGGTCGTACCAGATGCCGCTGCCGGGGCGATGCTGCTCCCGCCAGCGGTCGGGAACCACGGGGCGGAAACGATCAAAGCGAGATTCCACTTCCACGACCCGGCCAAGGCGCTGCTCATCAAGCAGTCCCTTGAGGGTCAGGAAGTCGCTGTCCCAGCGCCGGTTGTGGAAGACGCTGAGCAAGCGCTCGGCGCCATCGGCCTGGGTCTTGAGCTGACGCGCTTCCGCCAGCGACACGGCAAAGGGCTTGTCGAGTACCACGTGCTTGCCCTTGGCCAACGCCGCCTTGGCCAGCGGAAAATGGGTCTCGTTGGGAGTAGCGATCACCACCAGGTCGATGTCCGGATCGGCGAACAGCGTCGCCGCCTTGGCATGCACCGCCACCTCGGGGTAGCGGTCGTGCACCGCGCCGGCGTCGCTCGAGACCACGGCGGAAAGCTCGAGTCCCGGGGCCGCCTGGATCAGGGGCGCGTGAAAGGTCCTGCCGGCCATGCCGAAACCAATCAGGCCGACGTATAGAGTCTGGGTCTTCATACCGCGGCTTCCGTGCTGAGTCGAATCGGAAAATGCAAGCACCCCGGCCGAGGCCGGGGTAGACGGCTCAGTCAAGCTTGGTCAGGTCGCGCACCGCGCCCTTGTCGGCGGAGGTGGCGAGCAACGCATAGGCCTTCAGGGCCGCCGAAACCTTGCGCACGCGCTGGATGCTCGGCTTCCAGGCATCGTGGCCGCGGGCTTCCTCGGCGCGGCGGCGCTCGGCGAGCTCCTCGTCGGAGAGCTTGACGTCGATGGTCCGATTGGGAATGTCGATGCGGATGACGTCGCCGCTCCGCACCAGGCCGATGGCGCCGCCAGCGGCGGCCTCGGGCGAGGCATGGCCGATCGACAGCCCCGAGGTGCCGCCGGAGAAGCGGCCATCGGTGAGCAGAGCGCAGCCCTTGCCCAGGCCCTTCGACTTCAGGTACGAGGTCGGGTAGAGCATCTCCTGCATGCCCGGGCCGCCCTTCGGCCCCTCGTAGCGGATCACCACCACCTCACCTTCGACCACCTTGCCGTCGAGGATGTGCTCCACCGCCTGATCCTGGGACTCCACCACGTGGGCCGGGCCCTCGAAGACCAGGATCGACTCGTCGACGCCGGCGGACTTCACCACGCAGCCATCGAGGGCGATGTTGCCCTTGAGCACGGCCAGCCCCCCCTCCTGCGAGAAGGCATGCGCCAGGTCGCGGATGCAGCCGGTGGCGCGGTCTCCGTCGAGGCTCGGCCAGCGGGCGCTCTGGGAAAACGCGGTCTGGGTGGGGACGCCGCCGGGGCCGGCCTTGTAGAACTCCACCACCTCGGCGCTCGGCGAGCGCATGATGTCCCACTCATCGAGGGCCTCGGCCAGACTGTCACCGTAGACGGTGGGTACCCGGGTATCCAGCACCCCGGCGCGGTCCAGCTCGCCGAGGATCGCCATGATGCCGCCGGCGCGGTGCACGTCCTCGATATGATACTTCTGGGTGTTGGGCGCCACCTTGCACAGCTGCGGCACCTCGCGGGACAGGCGGTCGATATCGTCCATGTCGAAATCGATCTCCGCCTCCTGGGCCGCGGCCAGCAGGTGCAGGATGGTGTTGGTGGAGCCGCCCATGGCGATATCCAGGGTCATGGCGTTCTTGAACGCCGCCTTGGAACCGATGGCGCGCGGCAGCAGGTGCGCCTCGTCGCCCTCGTAATAGCGCTTGGCCAGCTCGACGATGCGATGGCCGGCGGTCTCGAACAGCCGGCGACGGTCGCCATGGGTGGCCAGCAGGGTGCCGTTGCCCGGCAGCGCCAAGCCAAGCGCCTCGGTCAGGCAGTTCATGGAGTTGGCGGTAAACATGCCGGAGCAGCTGCCACAGGTCGGGCAGGCGCTGCGCTCGACCTCGCTCAGGGTCTCGTCGTCCACCGAGTCATCGGCGGCCATGACCATGGCGTCGACCAGGTCGAGGCCGTGGTCGAGCAGCTTGGTCTTGCCGGCCTCCATGGGGCCGCCGGAGACGAAGATCACCGGAATGTTGAGGCGCATGGCGGCCATCAACATGCCAGGGGTGATCTTGTCGCAGTTGGAGATGCACACCAGGGCGTCGGCACAGTGGCCGTTGACCATGTACTCGACGCTGTCGGCGATGATATCGCGGCTCGGCAGCGAGTAGAGCATGCCGTCGTGGCCCATGGCGATGCCGTCGTCCACGGCGATGGTGTTGAACTCCTTGGCCACCCCGCCGGCCTTCTCGATCTCGCGAGCCACCAGCTGGCCCATGTCCTTGAGGTGCACGTGACCGGGCACGAACTGGGTGAAGGAATTGGCCACGGCGATGATCGGCTTGTGGAAATCGTCGTCCTTCATGCCGGTGGCGCGCCACAGGGCGCGTGCGCCGGCCATGTTGCGGCCGGCGGTGGTGGTGCGGGAACGATACTCGGGCATGGTGTCCTCTTGAAATGCTGCCTGCCGCCCATGGCCGCGCGATTACGCGGTCGTCGAATGGATTCGAACGAAGGCCCGGGCGATCTTCGGTGTCCAGTTCTCCGATTCTGTCATGCCCCCGGGCGAGGGGCCAGTGCCTTGCCGCCAAGGGCTTACCGCTCCCGGCGACGCCGGGTCACACCAGTCGCCCCGCCTCGAGCCGGCAGCGACGATCGGCCAGCGCCTCGATGTCGTCACGGTCGTGGCTGACCAGCAGCACCGCCACTCCCGCCGACATCTGGCGACGCACGAGATCCCATAAGCCGCGCCGAGTGGCGTCGTCCAGCCCGGTGAAGGGCTCGTCGAGCAGCAGCAGCGGCGCACCTCGCAGCAGCGCCCTCAGCAGCGCCACTCGCTGGCGCTGGCCTCCGGAGAGCTCGTCGGGCAGTCGGTCGTGGAGCCCCTCGAGACCGACCTCGACCAGCCCCTCGCGAACGCGCGAACGCTGCGCCCGGGAAAGCCTCATGTCCGGGGCCAGGCCAAGCCCCACGTTGAGCCACACCGGCAAGTGGTCGAAGAGGTTGTGGTCCTGGAACACGGTGGTGATCCCGCGTTCCCAGGGTGGCAGCGACAGCAGATCGTGCCCCTGCCAGGTCAGCCGGCCGCCGCCGGGCTCCAGGAAGCCAGCCAGCAGTGCCAGCAGAGTGCTCTTGCCAGCCCCGGATGGCCCCTCGACCGCCAGGCACTCTCCCGGCGCGAGCCCGAACGAGAAACAGAAATCGGGGATCTCGCCGGGATCGCAACGCTCATAGTGAAAACTCACATCATCGCAACGCAGCATATCGCCTCACCATCGTCTCTCCCCCACTCACCGCTCACCGCTCACCGCTCACCGCTCACTACTCACTACTCACTACTCACTACTCACTACTCACTACTCACTACTCACTACTCACTACTCACCACTCACCTCTTACCTCTTCCCATTCTCTCTTCCCCAGCCATAGCGCGGCCGCCGCCGGGTCAACCGATCGAGCACGGCGAACACCAGCATGACCAGAGCAAGCAGCAGCAGCGCCGTGGCCGCTGCCCCTTGCCAGCGGTAGCCGCCCAGCTGCTGGAAAAGCAGCATCGGCAGGGTCGGTGCCGAGGGGCTACCGAACAGGGCGATCACGCTGAAGTCGCCCAGCGACAGCGTCATCGCGTAGGCCAGCGCCAGGGCCAGCGGACGACGCAACCTCGGCCACTGCAGCCAGCGCAGCCGCGCCCAACCGTGCACTCCGAGCTGGTCGGCAAGGCGTCGCTCGGGCGCCGAGAGGCCCGGCAGCGCGCCACGGATCACCTGCATGGCGAAGGGCAGCGCCATGAAGGCGTTGACCAGTACCACCAGGGCGTAGCCCTCCCAGCCACTGCCGAGACGCGGTCGCAGCAGCAGGAACAGCCCCGTGCCGAACACCAGAGCCGGAATCACCAGGATCAGCTGGCCGCCGCCCTCCATGACCGTGGCGGCCAGCGGCCGCCGGGCGTCACGTAGCCACTGGCGTCCGGCGAGCAGCGCCACCGCCAGGGCAAGCGCACCGAGCCCGGCGCCGAGCGCCATGAAAAGGCTTCGCAGGGCCGCAGGCGCCAGGCTTGCGCCCCGCGGCATGTCAGGCAGGCCTAGCACCCCGGCCACCAGCACCGCCGCCAGGGGCGGGAGCAGCAGCGCGGCGAGCCCCGCAAGCCAACAGGCATCGGTGAATCGCGAGACACCCAGGGCGTCGCGTCGCCACCAGCGCCCGGCCGAGCGGCTCGGATGACCGCCCACCGCCAGCCTCGGCGTGCCGCCCCGGGACAGCGCGAGGAGCCACAGCGTCAGGCAGATCGCCAGCTGTGTCAGCGCCAGCAGCGCCGCGAGCGCCAGGTCGTGATCGAACTTCATGGCCTGATAGAGCGCCACTTCCAGGGTCGAGGAAGCGGGGCCGCCGCCCAGGGTCATGACGATGGCGAAGCTGGTGAAGCACAGCGTGAATACCAGGGCGGCGAGCCGCGGCAGCAGCGGCGCCAACCGCGGCCATTCCAGAGCCCGCCACAGCGCACCCCGCGACAGCCCCAGCTGGCCGGCCAGGCGCCACTGCGCGGGCGGCGCCTCTTCGAGCGCCTGCAGCATCAGCCGGGCCGCCAACGGCAGGTTGTAGAACACGTGGGCCAACACGATGCCGGAGAGACCGTATAGGTAGTCGTCGGGTATGCCGCCGAGTCCGTCGCGCAGCGGCGCCAGCCAGCCGCGCCGACCGTGCACGGCGACCAGCCCGAACAGCGCGATCAGGCTGGGGATCACCAGCGACAGCTCCATGGCCCGCAGCAGCAGGCGCCGGCCGAAGAAGCGCGGCCGCCGGGCCAGTGCCAGCGCCACGGGAATCGCCAGGCCGATCGAGAGCAGTGTGGAGAGGCCGGCCTGCCACAGGGTGAAGCGCAGCACGGCGGCCAGCCATGGCTCCTGCCACAGCAGCGCCGGATGCAGCTCGCGGGCCTGCCACAAGAGCGCCCCCAGGCTGCCGAGCCCGAGCCCCGCCACCGCGATCAGCGCCACGATGCCGGCTCCCAGAGGCCAGCGGGAATGCGTGGCCCAGCGGGACGACGCCCTCACTGGGCGAAGGCGTTGCGCCACTCGCGGATCCACTCGCGGCGGTGCGCCTGGACCTCTTCAGGCGTGAAGGTCAGGCTCCTAGGCGCGATCAGCCGGTCGTACACCGCAGGCATATCTTCCCCCAGGTCGATAGCCGGATGCATGACATTGCCCAGCGGGATGTGGCGCTGGAAGTCCGGGGTCAACACGAAGGCCAGGAAGTCGCGGGCGAGCTCGGTCCGCTCGCTGTTCGCCACCGTGGCCGCGGTCTCCACCTGAAGATAGTGCCCCTCCTCGAACTCGGCGGCCTGGTAGCGATCGGTGCCCTCGACGGCCATGTGGTAGGCCGGAGAAGTGGCATAGGAAAGTACCATCGGCGCTTCGCCGTTCATGAACAGCGAGAAATAGGCCTGGCTCCAGCCATTGGTGACGGTCAGCACCCGCTTCTGGAGACGCGTCCAGACCTCCGGGGCCCTCTCGCCGTAGACCTTCTTGATCCACAGCAGCAGCCCAAGGCCGGTGACGCTGGTGCGCGGGTCCTGGAGGATCACCTTGACGTCCTCCGGGGCCTCTAGCAGCGCTTCGAAGCTGTCAGGCGGCTCGCTGAGCTGCTCGGTGTCGTAGACGAAGGCGAAGTGCCCCCAGTCGTAGGGCAGGAAGGTGTCATCGTCCCAGGCGATAGGCAGATCGAGCGCTGACATGTCGACGCCATGGGGCGCCAGCAGGTCCAGCGAGCGGGCTTCGGCCATCAGATTCATGTCCAGCCCTAGCACCACGTCGGCGGCGGTATCCTCGCCCTCCAGTCGCAGCCGCTGGAGGATGTCGACCCCGCCGGGCAACGCCACGAACTCCAGGTCACAGCCGCCGCAGCGGGCCTCGAAGGCCTCCTCGATGCCGGGACCGGGCCCCCATTCGGAGACGAAGGAGTCGTAGGTGTAGACGGTGAGCGTCTCGCCGGCCTGTGCGACACCGGCGACCAGCAGCACCGCCAGCGACGTACCAGCGGCGTAAACCTTGAGAGGCATGAGCATTCCTGTTGTTCGAGAAGTGGTGAATCGGACACGAAAACGCGCCCGCCATTATGCCATCGGCGGGCGCGCGGGGACCGGTTCAGATACCGGATCCGGGGTTTCTTTCAGCTTACCGCTCCGTTGCAGCCGTCACCCGAAGACCACCTTGGCCACATCCCTGTAGCGCACGGCGAAATGCACCGTCATGCCCTCCCGAAGGTAGTCGGGGAGCTCCTCGTAGTCGCGGCGGTTGGCTTCGGGCAGGATCACCTCGAAGATCTCGCTGCGCCGGGCGGCGATGATCTTCTCCCGGATGCCACCCACCGGCAGCACATGGCCGGTCAGGGTCAGCTCGCCGGTCATCGCCAGCGAGCGGTCGATGGGCCGGTGCTTGGCCAGCGACAGCAGTGCCGTGGTCATGGTCACGCCGGCCGAGGGACCGTCCTTGGGTGTGGCACCCTCCGGCACATGAAGGTGCACGAAGGCGGAATCGAAGAAGTCCGGATCGGCGCCGTACTCACCCAGATGGCCCAACACGTAGCTGTAGGCGATGTTGGCCGACTCCTTCATCACGTCGCCGAGCTGGCCGGTGAGCTTGAAGCCGCGGTCCAGGGCGTGCACCTTGCCGGCCTCCACCGACAGGGTCGCCCCCCCCATGGCGGTCCAGGCGAGCCCGGTGACCACGCCTTCGCCCTTCATCACCTGTTCCTTGCGGAACAGCGGCGCACCGAGAAACTCCTCGAGGTTGTTCACCGAGACCTTGACCGTCTGCTGGTCGTTCTCGAGCAGCTTGACCGCCGCCTTGCGCACGATGCGGTGCAGCTGCTTCTCGAGCTGGCGCACCCCGGCCTCGCGGGCGTAGCCCTCGATCACCTGGCGCAGGGCCGCCTCGGTGAGGTTAATGCGCTTCTTGGGAATGCGGTCACGCTCGAGCAGCTTGGGCCACAGATGGTGCTTGGCAATGGCCACCTTCTCCTGGGCGATATAGCCGGAGAGGCGAATCTGCTCCATGCGATCCAGCAGCGCCGGGGGAATCGAGTCCAGGGTGTTGGCAGTGCATACGAACAGCACCTTGGAGAGGTCCAGGCGCACGTCCAGGTAGTGGTCGAGAAAGTCGACGTTCTGCTCCGGGTCGAGCACCTCGAGCAGCGCCGAGGCCGGATCGCCCTGGAACGACTGGCCCATCTTGTCGATCTCGTCGAGCATGATCACCGGATTCTCGACGTCGACCTCCTTGATGGCCTGCACCAGCTTGCCGGGCATGGCACCGACGTAGGTGCGACGGTGGCCCTTGATCTCGGCCTCGTCGCGCATGCCACCCACCGAGAAGCGATAGAACTCGCGGCCCAGGGCCTCGGCGATGGAACGCCCCACCGAGGTCTTGCCGACCCCGGGCGGGCCCACCAGCAGCAGGATCGAGCCGCCCACATCGCCCTTGAAGGTGCCCTCGGCGAGAAACTCGATGATGCGCTCCTTGACGTCCTTGAGGCCATCATGGTCGCGGTCGAGCACCTGCCGGGCATGGCCCAGATCCAACTGGTCGTCGCTGGTGATGCCCCAGGGCAGCGAGGTCAGCCAGTCCAGGTAGTGGCGGGTGGTGCCGTACTCCGGCGAGCCGGTCTCGAGCACCGAGAGCTTCTCGAGCTCATCGTCGATGCGCGCCTGGACCCGCTCGGGGACCGTCTTGTCCTCGAGCCGGGCACGGAAGGTGTCGACGTCGTTCTCGCGATCATCCTTGGCAATCCCCAGCTCGCGCTGGATGATCTTGAGCTGCTCGCGCAGGAAGAACTCCCGCTGGCGCTCCTGCATCTGGGCGTTGACCTGCTCGCTGATCTCGCTCTGCAGCCGAGCGACGTCGATCTCCTTGCGCAGCAGCGGCAGCACCTTCTGCATGCGCTCCATCACCGGCAGCGATTCCAGCACGTCCTGCAGCTCTGGCCCCTTGGCCGAGGTGATGGCGGCGGCGAAGTCGGTGAGCGGGCCCGGCTCATGGGGGCTGAAGCGATTGAGGTAGTGCTTGAGCTCTTCACCGTAGAGCGGGTTGATCGGCAGCAATTCCTTGATGCCGTTGATCAATGCCATGGCGTAGGCGCGAGTCTCCTCGTCCTCGGCATCCACCGGCTCGCGGGGATAGCTGACCTCTACCAGGTAAGGCGGCTCCTTGGAGAGCCAGCGCTGGATGCGGAACCGGCGCATGCCCTGGGCGATAAACTGCAGCTGGGAATCTTCGCCCTGAAGCTTATGCACCTTGACCGCCGTGCCCACCTCGGGGAAATCCTCCTGGCCCAGCTCGTCGACCCCCGCCTCGCCGACGAAGGCCAGCCCGACCATGTGGTGCGGCGTATTGCCGACCCGATGAATGGTTTCCTCCCAGCGCTCGCGGTTGATCACCAGGGGCTGGACCTGGGCGGGAAAGAAGGGGCGATTGTGAATCGGCAGCAGGTAGACCCGTTCCGGCAAGGTATCGCTCGCCGGCACGACCGCATGGCCGGTGCCCTCATCGGGATCGAATCCATCCTCCGTCTCGGTCTCGGCCTGGACCCATTCCAGGTCGTCCTGTTCAAAACGCTGATCGTCTTCGCTCATGCCTACCTCATCCTGAAGGAGCGGGGCACCTCGGCCCGGGATGTCTTCGGGAATGCGGGCGAAACAGCCAAACTTCAAGTCATTGCCAGTGTTCGAGGGCCGGCGGCAGGGGGCGCCCGTTGATCCGAGCCCGCCCGCTGACCACATCGACCTGCAGTTCCCGGGTATCCAGAGGCAGCCCCAGCCACAGCGCGATCACAGGCGGCAGGTCTTGCCACAGGAAGTCGCCGTCGAGACGCTCGCGCCATTCGGCACGCTCCAGCGCCGTATTCAGCGCCAGCGGATCCAGCGACTCGAAGTCGCGGGCATCGAAGACCAACACTCCCTCACCGGTCAGCGACAGCCCCAGCATGGGACTGTCGAGATCCGCATCGAGGATGTCGAGCCGCGGCGAATCAGCCAACAGCGAGCGCAGCACCCGGTTCAACTCGATGGCTGAATCCTTGCCATCCTCCGCGATGTGGCCGTGAGCGGTCTCCCGGCGCAGGATCGCCAGCAGGCGGCGCAGGGCATCGGCATCGAGCCGCGAAAGTTCGGCGACCACGCCTCCCGAGAGCAATACCTCGTCTGCCGAGTGGATCTCGCCGAGGTCCAGCTTGCCCTTGAGACGCAGCTCCTCGGCATCCAGCACGGTGCGGGTCTGCAAGACGATCTGGGCTGCGTCGAAGGCCAGCTCCGGCGATCGCCAGGCCAGGTCCTGTATACGCAGCCGATCATTCTGATTGAAGTGGAGGGCAGGCTGGGTATAAGCGTAGCGGCTCTCCAGCACGACCGGCCCGGCCTTCAGGCTCGTTTCGCCATCGTCCAGCCGTACGGCCGACAGACGCGCCCGCAGCTGCCAGTCACCGATGCCGCCGTGAATGGCGACGCGCCCCCCCTGCAGGGTGAGGGTTCGCCCCTGCTGGTGAAAGACGATCGGCGCGAGTTCCAGCGTCGCGTCCAGCGTCTCGGTATAGGGGCTGAAGCGGGCATTCCACTCCGGCGGGGCGATCCGGGCATCGCCGAGCGCGGCCTCGCCAGATTCGGGCGCATGTGGCCGCAAAGTGCCGTCCAGCGCGGTGCTCAGCACACCGTGCCGGGCTCGATAGACGAGATCGAGATGCCAGGCATCGCCGAACAGCGGCGACAGGTGAAGAACACCATGAGAGGTCAGCCAGCCATGCTCGACGTCGCTGCGCCGAACCGTCAGTTCTCCTCGCAGCTGGAGTTCCTTGACGGCCCGGGCGAGCTGGCGCTCGAACAGCAGGCCGGACAGCGTCTGGGCCACCGCCCAGGCAAGCGCCAGCACTGCCAGCACCGGCACGATCAAGCGCTCCTTGCGCATCGTTCACTCCTTGTCACCGTTCCGCCCGCAACGGACGGCATGCCGGCCTCAGTGCAGCCAGAACCAAAGGTGCATCGTACACCAGGCATAGGCGCTGGCCAGGACGTCGTCGATCATGATACCGAAGCCACCGGCGACTCGGCGGTCGGCCCAACGGATCGGCCAGGGCTTGAAGACATCGAAGATCCGGAAGGCCACGAAGCCCCACAGCGCGGCCTCCCAGGAGAACGGCACCGCGGTCATGGTCAGCCAGTAGCCGACGAACTCGTCCCAGACGATGCCGGAGTGATCATGGACCCCCAGGTCGCGGGAGCTCTTTTCACACAGCCAGATGCCCCACACGAAGGTGATGGCCACCACCAGCAGATACCAGCCAAGCGGCAGCTCCGACATCAACCAGTAGAAGGGAATGGCCGCCAGGGTGCCGAAGGTACCCGGGGCGAAGGGAACGGCACCGCTGCCGAAGCCGAAGGCAAGAAAGTGGACCGGCCGATGCCAGACGCTCTGGGGGGCACGGTTCATGGCGTGTCTCCTGAGAAATGCTGCCAGCCCGCCACGCCCAGCTCAACTACCCCGGTGATGCCTGGGGTGGCGGTGACGCGACCGATCGCGGTCAGCGCCACACCGTCGGCGGCCAGACGCTCGCGGGCCGGCGCGAGACACTCGGCCGGCAGCGTCACCAGCAGTTCGTAGTCGTCGCCGCCGCTCAGGGCGGCACGCCGGGCGTCCGAATCGCCAAGCGCCGCCGCGAGCCCCTCGGCCAGCGGCAGCGTCTCGGGGCTCAAGGCCGCGCCCACGCCGGAAGCCTCGCAGAGATGCCCCAGGTCGGCCAACAGGCCATCCGAGACGTCGATCGCCGCACTGGCCAGCTCGCGCAGCGCCACGCCAGCCGCAAGCCGGGGCTCGGGCGTGAGGTAGCGGCGCAGCAAGGGATCATCACGGTCACGCCGCCCTGTCTGCCAGCGTGCTAGGCCACCCGCACCGCCGCCGAGGGCACCGGTGACCGCCACCACCTCGCCGGGCCGAGCGCCGCGACGGGTCAGGGCCTGTCCCTCGGGGACCTCGCCGATCACCGTCACGCCCACCGCCAATTCGCCGCGGGTGACGTCACCGCCGGCCAGGACGACGCCGCAGGCCTCGCACAGGGCATGGAAGCCCGCTGCGAAGTCGGCCACCCAAGCCTCGTCGGCCGTGGGCAGGGTCAGCGACATCAGGCACCAGCGTGCCCTGGCCCCCATGGCGGCCAGGTCGCTCAGGCTGACCGCCAGCGCCCGGTGGCCGATGGCCGCCGCCGGCGCATCGGCGGGAAAGTGGACGTCGGCCACCGAGGTGTCGACGCTCATCGCCAGCCGCATGCCCGGCGTGGGCACCAGCAAGGCACAGTCGTCGCCAACCCCGAGTGCGACGCCGGCGGCGTCCGCAGCTGGCGTCGGGGCAAGATAGCGGGCGATCAGCTCGAATTCGCTGTGCATCCGATAAAGGCCTTCAGCGACGGCGCGCAGAGACCTCGGCGCCGCGCAGTCGGGCGGCGAGCTTGTCGAGGATGCCGTTGACGTACTTGTGCCCTTCGGTGGCACCGAAGGACTTGGCCAGTTCGACGCCCTCGTTGATCACCGCGCGATAGGGCACCTCGGGGCGCTTGGCGAGCTCATAGGCGCCCAGGCGCAGGATGGACAGTTCGATGAGGTCGAGATCCTCCAGGCGACGGTCGAGCAGCGGCGCGATGGCGGTGTCCATCTCGCGGCGATGGCGGGCCACCTCATGCAGCAGCTGATGGAAAAGCGCCAGGTCGGCGATCCCCATGACCTTGTGCCAGTTCTCGTGGTCCTCCAGGTCATCGTCGGCCACCTGGCTGCGGAACTCGGCCTCCACGGCGCTGATGGACTTGCCAGTCAGCTGCCACTGGTAGAGCCCCTGGATGGCCAGCTCCCGGGCCGCGTGGCGGGCCAGCTGGGACTTGGACGGTGCGCGTCGCTGCTCGCTCATTGCGTCTCCTCCCCGCCGTCGTCGAAGCGACGCAGCAGCGAGACCATCTCCATGGCCGCCATGGCCGCCTCGGTGCCCTTGTTGCCGGCCTTGGTACCGGCCCGCTCGATGGCCTGCTCGATGGAGTTGACGGTCAGCACGCCGTTGGCCACGGGGGTGTCGAACTCCAGCTGCAGACGACTCATGGCCGAGTTGCACTCGCCGGCCACGTACTCGAAGTGCGGCGTGCCGCCGCGGATCACCGCGCCCAGGGCGATGACCGCCTCGGGGCGGGCGACCTGGAGCACGCGCTTGATGGCCAGCGGCAGCTCCCAGGCACCGGGGGTGTGGACGATGTCGATGTTGTCCTCGTCCACGCCATGGCGCACCAGGCTATCCACGGCGCCCTCGACCAGGCTGTCCACCACATGATGATTGAAGCGGCCCACTACGATCACGTAGCGGCCATCGACGTCGACGAAACTGCCTTCGACTTGGGAAATCGGTTGCATGGTCTCTTTCCTGCTGAACCCGATGAAACGGAATCGCCGAGCGCGCGCTATCGGCGCCTCGGCGAGATGTCGGTAGGAGCGTCAGGCGCCGTCGTCGCCCTCGGCAGCCGGCGGCTGGCCAGGCTCGAGCCGCTCGACCACTTCCAGGTCAAAGCCGGAGAGCGCCGAGAATCTCCAGGGCGAACTGAGCAAACGCATGCGGCCTACGCCCAGGTCACGCAGGATCTGCGAGCCGGTGCCGATGGTCAGGTAGTTGCCGGCGCCGTCGGAATCGGTGGTGCGCGGCGGCCGGCGGCGCTCCAGGAAGACGTCGAGAAGGTCGCGGAGATCCTGGCGCGAGCGGCCGTCGTCGAGCAGCACGAACACGCCCTGATCGGCGCGTGCGATCTCGGCGATGGCCTCATGGGCGGTCCAGCTATCATGCTCGCCCTTCTGCAGCGACAGCAGGTCGCGCATCACGTTGGTCAGGTGAACCCGCACCGTGGTCAAGGCCTCCGGGTGGGGATGCCCCTTGACCAGCGCCAGGTGATGGGCGCCCTGAATGCGATCGCGGAAGACGTGCAGGGTCAGCTCGCCGTGGGGCGTCTGCACCGGCATCGACTCCAGCGACTCGACGGTCTGCTCGTTGTGGATGCGATAGTGGATCAGGTCGGCGATGGTGCCCATCTTCAGGCCATGCTCGCGGGCGAAAGCCTCGAGCTCCGGACGCCGCGCCATGCTGCCGTCGTCGCTCATCACTTCGCAGATCACGCCGCTGGGGTCCAGGCCGGCCAGGGCCGACAGGTCGCAGGCCGCCTCGGTATGGCCGGCACGCCGCAGCACGCCACCGGGCTCGGCCATCAGCGGAAAGATGTGGCCAGGCTGAACGATATCGGCGGCCTGGGCGTCACGCGCCACCGCCGCCTGGACGGTACGCGCCCGATCGGCGGCGGAAATCCCGGTGGTCACGCCCTCGGCGGCCTCGATCGACAGCGTGAACTTGGTGCCGAAACCGGAGCCATTGTCGCGCACCATCAGCGGCAGCTGCAGGCGTTCGCAGCGCTCGCGGGTCATCGGCAGGCAGATCAGGCCCCGAGCGTGGCGGGCCATGAAGTTGATGTGCTCGGCCTCCACCTTCTCGGCAGCCATGATGATGTCGCCTTCGTTCTCGCGATCCTCGTCGTCCATCAGGATCACCATCCGCCCCTGGCGGATGTCTTCGATCAGTTCGGCGATGGGGGCCAGGCCCCCGGAGGAGGAGTGCTCCATGGAATCTCCACTGAGTCTGCTGCGGTCGTCGCGAGGCAACGACATCGTCGTCGCCGCCGGGCGTCGCCCGCCTCGAAACCGCGTCAGGGTACCGTGGCACGGCCTCGGGCGCCAGTTTGACGTTCAAGCTTCGGCGAGACTTCACGGGCTGCGGGCTGCGGGCTGCGGGCTGCGGGCTGCGGGCTGCGGGCTGCGGGCTGCGGGCTGCGGGCTGCGGGCTGCGGGCTGCGGGCTGCGGGTAGTCTCCGTCGCATCGCGCTTGCTGCAATCCGCTCGATGCGCGTGGCTCGCGGCCCACGCACCCCGAGCGCCTACCGCGGGCGTGCGGTGATTCGCCAGTCCCCGCCCACGGCGCGAATGTCGAGGATCTCCAGCGGCTTCTGCTCGGCCATGGTCTCGAGGCCCGGCAGGGCGAACAGCGGCCGCGCCTCGCCGCCAAGCAGTGTCGGGGCAACGAACAGCTGCATCTCGTCGACCAGGCCGACATCCAGCATGGCCCCGGCCAGCGTCGCACCGGTCTCCAGCAGCGCCTCGTTGGCATCTTCGCGTTCGGCCAGGTAAGCGAGCAGGGCCGCCAGGTCGACGCGTCCACCGCTGCCGGCGGGCAACGCCAGCACCTCGGCACCGGCGGCCTCCAGCCGCTGACGGCGCTCTTCGTCGTGCCCCTCGACGGTGGCCACCAGGGTGCGCCCCGGCTCACGCAGGCAGGCCGCCGCCTCGGGCAGGCGCAGCTGGGAATCCACTACCACGCGCAGCGGCTGACGGGCAGCAATGCACTCCGCGTCGGGCAGCTCGAGCTGCTCGGCGCGCACGGTGAGCCGCGAGTTGTCGAAGATCACCGACTCGACGCCGGTGATGACTGCGCTGGAGCGGGCTCGCAGCCGCTGCACCTCACAGCGCGCCCGGGGACCGGTGATCCACTGGGACTCGCCGGAACGCATGGCCGTGCGACCGTCGAGGCTCATCGCCATCTTGAGCCGCACGAAGGGGCGCCCCCGGGCCATGCGCGATACGAAGCCGGGATTCAGGGCAAGCGCCTGTTCCTCGAGCAGGCCGACCTCGACCTCGATGCCGGCTGCGCGCAGCAGGGCGATGCCCCGGCCCGCCACCAGGGGATTGGGATCGCGCATAGCGATCACCACCCTGGCAACACCGGCCTTGGCCAACGCCTCGGCACAGGGGCCGGTGCGACCATGATGGGAACAGGGCTCGAGAGTGACGTAGGCAGTGGCTCCGCGAGCAGCCTCGCCGGCGGCGCGCAGGGCATGAACCTCGGCGTGCGGCTCGCCGGCTCGATGGTGCCAACCCTCCCCTACCTGGCGACCATCCTTGACCAGCACGCAGCCGACCCGAGGGTTGGGATCGGTGGTATAGAGGCCGCGACGCGCCAGCACCAGGGCTCGGGCCATCCAGCTCTCGGGGTAGCGGGTTACAGTGGTCATGGCTTGCGAGGCTCGTCAGGATGAAAGCTCGGTTCCTGGGCCAGGCGATCGATCTCGGCGCGGAACTCGTCGATGTCCTGGAAACGGCGATACACCGAGGCAAAGCGTATGTAGGCTACCTGGTCGAGACGCTTGAGGGCATGCATCACCTCTTCGCCGACGTCCCGCGCCTGGATTTCCCGTTCGCCTCGGGCCCGCAGAGTCTGGCGTATGCGCTCCACTGCCGCCTCGATCGACTCTGAGCTCACCGGACGCTTCTCCAGGGCACGCAGCATGCCGGCACGCAGCTTGGCCTCATCGAACAGCTCCCGGGAGCCGTCGCCCTTGATCACCCGAGGCATCACCAACTCGGCGGTCTCATAGGTAGTGAAGCGTTCGCCGCAGGCCGCGCACTGGCGCCGCCGCCGCACCTGGTCGCCGTCGGCAACCAGGCGGGAGTCGGTCACGCGGGTGTCGTTGGCGCCGCAGAAGGGACAGTGCATAGGCAGGAATCCGGGATCGGGGAAAGACGATGTTGCCGCATTGTAACGGTTTTGGCCCCCGGGCGCCCAGCGAACCCCATGGCCGCCGCGTTGTCATCATGGGGCCCAATCATTCAAGGAGGATCGTCATGCCCGCCCTGCCCCGCGCCCTGCTGCCCGCCTACCTGCTGGTGCCACTCGCCGTCTCTGCCGAGGAGCTTCCCGCCCCCTTGCAGGCCCTCGAGGCCCAGGGACTCGACATGCACGGCCGCTTCGAGGCCCCCGGCGGCCTGACCGGCTATGCCGCCAGCGCCCAGGGGCAGCCGATGACGGTCTTCGTTACCGCCGACGGCGAGCATGCCGTAATCGGCAACCTGGTGGACGCCGAAGGCCAGAATCTCTCGCAGGCGCCGCTGGATCGCCTGGTGCGCGCGCCCAAGGACGCCGAGGCCTGGGGCGATCTGGAACAGAGCGCCTGGATCGCCGACGGCGCCTCGGGCGCCGAACGCATCGTCTACGTGTTCACCGATCCCAACTGCCCCTACTGCCGCCAGTTCTGGCAGGCCGCCCGCCCCTGGGTAGAGGCCGGCAAGGTTCAGCTGCGCCACGTCATGGTCGGCATCCTCGCCGCCGAGAGCCCGCGCCAGGCGGTCTCACTACTGGCCGACGACGACCCCGCCGCGGCGCTGGCCGCCCACGAGCGCGGAGACCCGGTCGAGGTCCTCGACGCCCTGCCCCGCTCCCTGGAACTGGCCTTACAGGAGAACCACAACCTGATGGATGGCCTCGGCCTGGTCGCCACCCCGGGCATCGTCTATCGCCAGGACGGCGGCCGGCTGAAGACCGCCCAAGGCATGCCCCAGGAGGACAGGCTGGCCGAGATCCTCGGGCCTCGCCCCTGATCACGACACGGCCGAGCGCTATGCCGACACCCGCCGGGCGATGAACCAGCCAACGACCATCGCGGCCAGCATGGCGGCCAGCGGCAGCGAGATGCCCGACACCGAGGCGAAGGCCGGCCCTGGGCAGTAGCCGGACAATCCCCAGCCAATGCCGAACATTGCCGACCCGCCGACCAGTCTAGCGTCCAGGTCCCGCCGAGTGGGCAGCTGGAAGGCCACGGCGAACAGCGGGTTGGGCCGTCGCAGGGCCAGCCGGTAGCCGACGAAGTTGGTCACCACGGCGCCGCCGAGCACGAACATCAGGGTCGGATCCCAGGCGCCCGCCAGATCGAGAAAGCCCAGCACTCGGGCGGGGTCGGTCATGCCGGACACGGCCAGGCCCAGGCCGAACAACAGCCCGGCGACGTAACCCATCAAGCCCTTCATGCGCCACCTCCGATCAGGTGCCGTACCGCGAAGACGGTCATGATGGCCGTCACCAGGAAGGTCAGGGTGGCGACCATCGAGCGCGGCGACAGCCGGGCCAGGCCACATACCCCATGACCGCTGGTGCAGCCGCTGCCCAGGCCGGTACCGACGCCTACCAGCAGCCCCGCCAGCAGCATCAGCATCACGCCGCCGGCGGGCTCACCGATCACCGCCCCGGGCCGGCCGAGCACGTTGCCGAATCCACCGCCGGCGAGCGTCAGCAGCAGCGGCCCCGAAATCAGCCCCAGCAGGAAAGTCAGGCGCCAGGCGCTATCCCCCCGGGGACGGACGGTGAGCAGGGTACCGATGATGCCGCTGACCCCGGCGATACGGCCCAGGGTGACCATCAGCCAGGTAGCCGAGAGCCCGATCAGGATGCCCCCGATCAGGCCATGCAGGCTTGCCGTGATATCCAACGCTTCTTCCCCCTCAGTGACGTGGCTTGCAGGTGCTGATGCCCAGCAGCGAGTAAAGCGGGCAGGTGTTGAACAGCCCGGTGGCCAGCAGGATCACCCCGATCCAGCCCCAGGCGCCGATGGCGCCGGTCAGAGCCAGCACGATGAGCAGGGCCCCGATCAGGATGCGTGCGATCTTGTCGATGCCTCCGACGTTGGTCTTCATGGTGAGACTCCTTGCTTGAGGGTGGGGCCGGACGCTTCGTCCGGCGCGGCGGACGCCTCGGCGTCGGCCCCGTGCAGGGCGCGCCAGGCATCATAGGTGCTGAGGAAGGCGTCACCGGTCAGTTCATCGAAGAAGGCGGTGTGCTCCAGGCGATCCATCACCGGGCCCTTGACCTCGGCCAGATGGAGGCAGACACCGGCGTCCTTCAGCCGGCTGTTGATGGCCTCCAGGCTCTCCAGCGCGGAGGCATCGATGACGTTGACCGCCTGGCAGGCCAGCACGATATGGGCCAGGCCCGGCTGGCGGGCCGCCAGGGCCATGACGGTATCCTCCAGGTAGCGGGCATTGGCGAAGTAGAGGCTCTCGTCGACGCGCAGGATGGCCAGGCGCTCGTCGGTCTCCACCGCGTGGCGGCGCACATTGCGGAAGTGTTCGCTGCCGGGCACCCGCCCGACCACAGCACTGTGCGGGCGACTGGTGCGGTAGAGATGCAGGCCAACCGACAACACGACCCCGGCCAGGATGCCGCTCTCCACGCCGTGGACCAGGGTCAGCACCAGGGTCGCCAGCATCGCCACGCCGTCGGCCCGGGAGTAGGCCCAGGTGCGTTTGATAGCGGGCAGGTCGATCAGGGTGGCCACAGCGACGATGATGGTGGCGGCAAGCGTTGCCTTGGGCAGGAAGGCCAGTGGCGTGGTCAGGGTGAGGGTCGCCACTGCGATGCCCACCGCCGTGAAGGCGCCGGCGAGCGGCGTGGCGGCACCGGCCTCGAAGTTGACCACCGAGCGGGAGAAGCCACCGGATACCGGCGAGCCACCGCTTCCCCCGGCACCGATATTGGCCAGGCCCAGGGCGATCAGTTCCTGGTTGGGATCGATACGCTGGCGACGCTTGGCGGCCAGCGTCTGGGCCACCGACACCGATTCCACGAAGCCCACCAGGCTGATCAGTACCGCCGCGGGCGCGAGGCTCGACCACAGCCCCGGCTCGAGGCTCGGCAGGGCCAGGCTGGGCAGACCGCTCGGCACCTCCCCGACCAGCGCCACGCCGCGTGCGCCGAGCCCCAGGGCCCAGGCCAGCAGGGTGGTGACGACCACCGCCGAGACCGGGGCGGCCTTGGCCACCAGATCCGCAACCGTGGCGGACAGCCCCAAGCGGTGCAGCCCGCCCTTGAGATGCCGCCGGCACAGCAGCAGATAGCCCCAGACCCCGCCACCGATGGCCAGGGTCATGACGTTGACCTCCCCGAGCGAGGCGATCAACGCCGAGAGCATTTCCACCAGGTTGTGGCCGGATGCCTCCACCCCGAGGACGTGGCGCAGCTGGCTGGCGGCGATGAGGATGCCCGAGGCAGTGACGAAGCCCGAGATCACCGGGTGACTCAGGAAGTTGGCGAGGAACCCCAGGCGCAACAGGCCCATGGCCACCAGCACCAGCCCGGACAGGGCCGCCAGCACCAGGGCCGCGCCCACGTACTCGGCGCTGCCGGGGGCGGCGATGCCGGAGAGCGCCGAGGCGGTCATCAAGGAGGCCACCGCCACCGGCCCCACCGCCAGGGTGGCGCTGGTCCCAAAGATGGCATAGAGCACCAGCGGCAGCATGCTGGCGTAGAGCCCCACCTCCGGGGGCAGGCCAGCCAGCAGCGCGTAGGCCAGGGCCTGGGGGACCAGCATCAGGGTGACGATCACCGCCGCCAGCAGGTCGCGGGCCAGGATGTCGCGCCGGTAGCCGTGCAGCCAACCGAGCAGGGGAATCCAGCGTGAAGGGATCATCAGCCTCTCGCGGTCCGGGGTTCGTCTCGATCGACATGGCGGCGGACCGGCCTGGCCAACCACTCATGCCCCTTGAGCATGCCGTTCCAGTACAGCCAGGGCAGTTGCTTGGCCTTGAGCCACCAGGCCCGCCGGGTCGCCTGGGTACTGTCGTTGATCCAGCGGGGGAAAGTGGGCTGCAACTGGCCGCCGTAGCCGAACTCGGCCAGCACGATGCGTCCCCGCTCCACGGTCAGCGGGCAGGAGCCGTAGCCCAGGTAGGCCGCCGACAGGGGCTTGTCGTCCAGGGAGACCAGCAGGTTCTCGGCCACCACCGGGGCCTGCTTGCGCACCGCCGCGGCGGTCTTGGCGTTGGCCGTGCCACTAGCGTCGCCCAGGCCGAACACTGCCGGATGTCGGACGTGCTGCAGGGTCTCGGGGTCCAGGTCCAGCCACCCCCCCTCGTTCGCCAGCGACGATGCTGCGATAAAGGCTGGCGCCTTCTGCGGCGGCACCACGTGCAGCATGTCGAAGCCGCGCTCTACCTCACGATCGCCCTCTGTGTCGTTCACGGCGAAACGGGCCGTGCGTGACGGGCCGTCCACCGCTACCAGTCGATGGCCGAAAGCCGTCTCGATCCCGTAGCGATCGATGTAGCGCTCCAGCGCGGGCACATAGTCAGGCACGCCGAACAGCACTCCGCCGGCATTACAGAAGCTCACCTCGATGTCCCCCAGGCGGCCCTCGCGACGCCAGTGATCACAGGACAGGTACATGGCCTTCTGCGGCGCACCGGCGCACTTGATCGGCATGGGCGGCTGGGTGAACAGTGCCCTGCCCCTCTCTAGCGACTGCACCAGCGACCAGGTGTAGGGAGCCAGATCGAAGCGGTAGTTGGAGGTCACGCCGTGCTGGCCGAGCGTGGCTTCCAGGCCCTCGATGGCGCCCCAGTCGATCACCAGCCCCGGGGCCACCACCAGGCGGGAATAGCCCAGCCGGCGGCCGTCGCCCAGCATCACTTCCCGGGCATCCGGGTCCACCCGCTCGGCATGGGCCGCGTACCAGCTCACCTTGTCCGGGATGACGTCGGCCATGGGCCGCTGGGTGATGTCGGCGGAGAAGACGCCGCCTCCCACCAGGGTCCAGCCGGGCTGGTAGCTGTGCATCTCGGCGGGCTCGACGATGGCGATGTCCAGGTCGCCGCGGCGCTTGAGCAGGCTTGCGGTCACGGCGATACCTGCAGCGCCGCCGCCGATCACGACGATGTCGTGTCGGCGGGACGAGGTCTGTGGAGTCGGATGTGGCATGGCGTGGCTCCGGGGTCGAGTTATCGTTGTCGTGGCGGGCGCCGTCAGGCGTCCAGCATCTCGCGGATCGGCTGGGGATCGTGGCCGGCCGCGTGAGCGGCTTCCAGCAGCGCCGGAATGTCGCAGCCCGGCTCGCGGGCCCGGGACCGGGCCCAGAGATGCACGGCCCGCCTGCCGGTGCGGCAGAACGCGAGGACCGGGGTCGGCAGCTCGTCCAGGGCGCGGCCGAAAGCCGCGATGTCCGCCTCGCCATATTCCCCAGGCGCCACCGGTATGCAGCGCCATGCCAGGCCCAGAGCCTCGGCTCGCTCCCGCAGAGCGGCGTCGTCAGGATGGTCCTCCCCCTCGCCGGGACGGCGGTTGCAGATCACCGCCTTGAAGCCCTGGCGCGCCACCTCTTCGAGGTCGGCAACGCTGATCGCGTCGGCGATGGCCACGCCCGGTTCGAGCTGCTGAATCTTCATCGACGTCTCTCCTTTAGGGTTAGAAGCGGTTGATCGGCACCTTGAGGTAGACCTGGCCATTGTCCTCGGCGGGAGGCATCTCGCCCGCGCGCATGTTGACCTGCACCGAGGGCAGGATCAGCCGCGGCATGTCGAGGGTGGCATCGCGCTCGGTGCGCATCCTGACGAAGTCATCCTCGCCGATGCCCTCGTGGACATGGATGTTGTGGGCACGCTGCTCCGCCACGGAAGTCTCGTGCTGGTACTCCTCGCGGTCCGGGGCCTTGTAGTCGTGGCACAGGAAGAGTCGGGTCTGACCGGGCAGGGCCAGCACCTTCTGGATGGAGCGGAAGAGGGTGCGGGCGTCGCCGCCGGGGAAGTCGCAGCGCGCCGTGCCGTAGTCGGGCATGAAGAGGGTGTCGCCGACGAAGGCGGCGTCGCCGATCACATAGGTCAGGCAGGCCGGGGTGTGGCCCGGGGTGTGCAGCACCCGCCCCTCGAGGCCACCGATGGCGAAGGTGTCGCCCTCCTCGAAGAGGCGGTCGAACTGGCTGCCGTCCCGGGCAAACTCGGTGCCGGCGTTGAAGGCCTTGCCGAAGATCTCCTGGACCTCGGTGATGCGCCCACCGATGCCGGTCCTGCCACCGAGCTGCTCGTGCAGGTAGGGGGCCGCCGAGAGATGATCGGCGTGAACATGGGTCTCGAGGATCCACTCGACGATCAGGCCCTCGCCCTCGACGTAAGCGATGATCTCGTCGGCGGAGCGCACGTCGGTGCGTCCGGCGGCGTAGTCAAAATCGAGCACCGAATCGAGGATGGCGCAGGCGTTTGAGTCCGGATCGCGAACTACATAGCTGAAGGTGTTGGTGGGCTCGTCGAAGAAGGACTTGACGATGGGCTGCTGGGACATGGTGTGCCTCCGTTGCCGCGAAGGATGGGGGACGACACTCTCGATGCGTCCCGGGGCTGCGATTATGACCGCATGATAACCAAATATTTTATTATAACGTTAGACTATTTGTTCATATAAAGAGAGCGGCAGATAGCAACCCGCTATGGCCACCCGGGTGAGGAGGCAGGGGGGCCCCCGTCTCCTGCTTCCTTAGAGGTTCTTCTTGCAGAAGTGCCCGTCGGTGCAGTCATAGCCCTAGTCACGGAGTAGACTTCGCTGACCCCCAACGCGGCGATCAGGTCCATCTCTGGCGCACTGCGGGTCGACCCGGAGCGGCACATCACGATGATCGGATCATCCTGGGCCACGTCCAGCACCCAGGGCACATGGATGTCGGTGAGCGTCGCGAAGCCGGTGAACGTGATCTCGATGGGATCCCGCACGTCGCTCAGCACCGCCCGTTCGTTCTGCTCCATCAGCGCATGGGCCTCAGCCGCAGTGACATAGAGCCCAGCCAGGTCTAGCGATAGGTCGGCACCTCAGTGGCGAGAACCGCCGTCGGGAATGACGCCGAGATCGCGCCCACGATGACGAGAGACAAGAGCAACTTTTCATAACAAAATATTATAATTTAATTCCTTTATTATCTATCAGTATGATCACTTACCGACGACATGCCATGCGGCATGTCGACGCGGGGGCGTAGCTTTGGGTGAGACTAGGAGCCTGTCGGACTTAACGCTGATCTACTGCGAATCCCGGGCTTTCGGCCAACTGTATTCGATCCATTTCGTTAAATAGCGCGCTATTCGCCTCAATCGATCGAACAATTTGACTCGAAATTCGTGATTCTCGTGACGATCGGTCAAACCCGACAGGCTCCTAGAGCTCGACGCGCTGCCGATAGGTGGGAATCTCGGCCTGAATGCCGGCCTCCTGCAGGGCCTCCTGCAAGGCTCGCTGGGCTTCGGGCTCGCCATGCACCAGGTAGAAGCGGGGATGATCGCGAAAGGCGCCCGCCCACCCGATCAGCTCGCTCTGGCCAGCATGGGCCGAGAAACCGCCCAGGGTATGCACTCGGGCCTTGACGGCCAGTTCCTCTCCCAACACCCGGACCCGCTCGACCCCTTCGACCAGCTGACGTCCGAGGGTGCCCCTGGCCTGGAAGCCGACGATGACCAGCCGGGTGCTGGGACGTTCCAGGTTGTAGCGCAGGTGATGAACGATGCGTCCGCCGTTGCACATGCCGGCCCCGGCGATGACGATCGCCCCGCCATGGATACGGTTGATGGCCATGGATTCCTCCACGCTGCGGGTCAGGCGCAGAATCGGCAGGTACTGCCCCGGATCGCCATGGGCGGCGACGTTGAGCACCTTGAGGCCGTCGGGATCGAGCGCCCTGTGCTTACGGGCGTAGAGCTCGGTGACGCGGATCGCCATGGGGCTGTCCAGAAAGACCATCTGCTGGCGCAGCCGTCCTTCATGGTAGAGCACGCTCAAGTGGTAGAGGATCTCCTGGGTGCGGCCCACCGCGAAGGCCGGAATCAGCACGTTGCCACCATCCGCATGGGCCTCCTCCAGCACCCGGGCGAACTCCTCGAGGGTGTCCGGTAGAGGACGGTGGTCACGATCGCCGTAGGTGCTTTCCATCAGCACCAGGTCGGCATCGCGCACCTTCTCCGGCGTCTTCATCAGCGCCGACGCGGGATTGCCCAGGTCGCCGGAGAACACCAGCCGGCGCCGCTGGCCACCCGAGGGAATGGCCAGCTCGATGATCGCCGAGCCCAGGATATGCCCCGCATCCCGGAACACCAGGGTCACGTCGCCGGGCAGCGTGACCGGCCGCCCATAGTCGTGGGGCTCGCACTGCTCCAGCGTGCGCACCACATCGTCCTCGTCGTAGAGCGGCTCGAGGGCGGGCTTGCCGGCCCGCGACCGCCAGCGGTTCTCCCATTCCAGATCCTTGGCCATCACGAAGGCGGCGTCGACCAGCATGATCTCGAGCAGCTCGGCGGTGTCGGCGGTGCAGTGGATCGGCCCCCGATAACCTTCGCGTACCAGCTTGGGCAGCAACCCGGCATGATCGAGGTGGCCATGGGACAGCACCACCGCTTCGAGCTGCCCGGCCAGGCGACCGAAGGGCACGGCGTTGGCGTCCTCGAGCTCGCGGCCGCCTTGATGGAGACCGCACTCCAGCAGCAGCCGATGGGGACGGGACGGGCCGTCGACGTCGAGCAGATAGCGGGAGCCGGTCACCTCGCCCACCGCTCCCAGAAAGGTCAGTCGCGACATGCCCACCTCCCGCTGCGCCTCGGGGATTTCGTTTGAGCATAACGAAGCCTGGCTCTGGGCGCCTCGACTCAAGTCAAGCTCGAGGCAGCCGATGCACAACAAGAGGCTCCGCCTCCCCCGCCCGCTCCGGGCCCGCCAGGTCACGCTCAAGGGAACGCCCCATCATGCACGCATCCTTCACCTCGCTATCCCGCACCGTCCTCGCGCTCTGCCTGCCCCTCGCGTTGAGCGCCTGTGCCGCCATGTCGGATGCCCCGCCCCCGCCCAGGACGCTCGACGACGTGCTCGCGACGGCAACGACGGCGATGGTCGACGCCAACCCGCGCCTGAGCGACTACGATCCACTGATTCCCACGACCGTGGTGGACATCGACGACCTGAACCTCTCCTCGACCCTGGGCCGGCTGGCCAGCGAGATCGTCGCCGCCAGGCTCACCGAGGCCGGCCTGAGGGTGCGCGAGGTACGCCTGCGCGGACAGCTGTACAGCGAGGAGTATACCGGCGAGCTGATGCTGTCCCGGCTGGCCCAGCGGGTCGGCATCGATCAAGGCGGACGCTCGCTGCTGGTGGGCACCTATGCGGTGGGCGAGGATCGCCTCTACCTGACCTTCAGGATAGTCCGCACCAGCGACGCCAACGCGCTTGCCGCCGCCCAGGTCAGCCTGCCGCTGACCAATGACCTGCGCGCCATGCTCGATCGCTGGTGACCACGGTCGGCCTAGCGCGGCTGGATCACCACCTCGACCCGCCGATTGCGGGCACGCCCTTCGACGGTATCGTTGGTCGCCAGCGGCCGGGTGTCGGCGAGTCCCACCGCGCGCAGACGCGTCGGGTCGATGCCGGCCTCGACCAGCGCCTCGACGATGGCGATGGCACGGGCGCTGGACAGCGCCCAGTTGGAGGGAAAGCGCGGCGTCTGGATGGGTCTGCTATCGGTATGCCCCTGTACCGCCACCTGCCCCGGATGGCGCGCCACTACGTCGCGCAGACGCTCCGCCACCAGCTCGCGGCCGGCCTCGGTGAGCTCGGCCTGGGCAGAGGGAAACAGCAGCCGGTCCTCGACCCGCAGGCGTACACCCTCCGGCACCCGCGACACCTCGACGCCTTCGAGGTCCGGCAGGTAGGGGGCGGCAGCGACCCGCTCGGCCACCTCACGGGCGGCGAGGCTCAGGGTCTTGGCGGCCTCGGGTGCCGCCTCCACGCCGTCGGGAGGCCGGTCGGTCAGGATCACCATGTAATCGGCCAGCGGCGCGGTGGGATCGAGCCCCTTGGGTAACGCCAGCTTCGGCAAGTCTCTCGCCGATGCCGTATCGGGCTCGGGGCTCGACGGACGGGCCAGCAGCGCGGGCGGTGCCGGCGGCGTATCCGCAGACACCGCCCGCAGCGGCAGTCCGGCCACGCCGAGGGCCGCCGAGACCGCCTCGCGATGCAGGGTCAAGGGAGCCACCGGGCCGGCGTCCAACGCCTGGCGCAGCGCCGCCGGCAGCGGCACGCCGAGCCGCGGCGGCATCGATTCGGCGATCACCGGTGACACGGGGTCGGGCTCAGCGGCGCCAGCGGACAGTCCATCGCCAAACCGACTCGACAGGGCGAGCAGCAGCACGAACAGCACCACCAGCAGCGTCATCACATCGATGTAGCTGACCATCCAGCCGTGGGCGCTATCATCGTGGCTGTGCTCCGGCAGGAGTGACTCATGTCGCGAAGGCCTGCGGGGATGCTGCATGTCTCGACTCGGCATTTGGCGTGGCAAAGCGCCAAGCCTAGCGCTCTCTCGGTCTCGTCGAAACGTCGAACAGGGCACGTTCGAGACCGTCTATTCCCCGAGCCCGGCGTCATGAAAAAGCCCCGACGCCCATCGGGGCGTCGGGGCTCGTGCGACCGACGGTGGGGAAATCGCCTTCCGGCGATAGCGCTGTCTCGCGCTAGGCGATCAGGGACAACGCTTCAGAGGACTCGGTGAAGCCCACCATCACGCTGCCTCGGCTATCTCCTTGAGCGAGCTGGTCAATCCAGTAGTCGCGGCCCGACACGTCGGCATCGCGCTCAAGGACATTGTGATACATGAGATCGATGAACGCCGCGTCCTCAATGGTTTGATGTAGCTGCTGAAACTCCACCGAATCGACGAAGGCATCAGCAATGTCCGAATGATCGAGACGTTCCTGACGATCCAGCCAATAGCCTAGCCCCGCCCCATCGGCATGACGGTCGAAGGCGGCATCGTAGAGCCGCAGCAGCGAGTCGACGTCTCCCACCAGCACCTGATCGTCACGTGCCGCCAGATTCTGGATACGGGCATCTTCCCCCGCCGGCGTTTCCGCGTCGCTGAACGGCGTCTCGGAATGGAACTCTGCCATGTACTCGGCGAAGGCATCTTGTTCGGTACCCGAGTCGGCGAAGCTGAACCGTCCGTCTTCATTAACGGCATCGACCAGGTCGACTCGCTCCAGATACTCTCCCTGCCCCAAGGGGTAGCCGTCGCCACCGTCCGCCATGAAGCCAAGCGTCACGACCTTGACGATCTTGTCAGCGCTGCCGACGAGGCTTCCATCGTTGACGAGCACGTCCAGGGTGGCGCCGGCCTCATCGACGATGGCGGCACTCTGGATGCGCTCGCCGGCGGGCTGCTCCCAGTCAAAGCTGTATCGAATACCGCCGACCTGGGCAAACTGGCCCGCCGTGATGTCGGGCGCCGAGGCCGCTACGGCATGCTCGAGAATCTCGACCAGCTTCTCGCGGGTCACGCTGAGGATCGCAAGATCGTTGTTGAAACGTAGCGCCGAGGCAGCATCAAGCTGCGACACGCCACCTTCCGGCTTGCCGATGGCCGAGTCGGCCGCCGGTGCCTCGAAGCTCGGCTCGCTATCTTGCCCCTCGACCACGACACGCCCGATCGGCTCGCGGATTCCCCCGCCGTTCTTGAACGACACCAGCACGTCTTCATCCACCTGACGCGCATACCACAGGTTCGCATCGGCAGTCAGATTACCGAGATTGGTTTCTTCGGTACGCACCTTGCCTCGCTCACCCACCAGGTAGGTATCGGTCAGCCCGAGAATATTGCCATCCTGCTCGGAAACGAAGTCGGCGACCGCCCCCACCAGGTCGTCGGCGATATCCCCCTTGGTGCCATCGGCAAAGGCGTTCTCCCATTCTCCCCAGAGAGCCGCCACCTGCTCATCCGTCGCGGCATAGACCCCGGACGTCGCCGATTCCACGGAGTCGGCGATCAGGCGTCCCTGCTCGTCGAATTCCACCACCAGCTGCCCCACATAACGCCAGCCGCCGTCGGTGTTGATAATGGCCACATCGTCACCTGCAGCATCCTGGGTGACGATGGGATAACGATCGTAGGGCTCGCCGGAACCCGGATAGAGGCCTCGATCGACGTCTTCGTCATCGGCCAACAGCGTGTTGGACCCACCCGCCATGACGATATCGACGCCATCCAGCAGTGTGGCCAGTTCTTCCTCGTACTGGATCTGCTGCAGATGGGAAGCCAGCACGATCTTGTTGACGCCCTGGCTTTCCATCTGGTCGACGATCGGCTGGATCAGGTCGGCCAGGGCCTGCATATCATCGCTGCCACCCGCCAGCACCTCGGTATCTCCCGGGGAAGAGATACTTTCCAGAATCTGGGTGGTGATACCGATGATGCCGATCTGCTCACCGCCACGTTCGGTCACCACGGCCGGAGCCAGCTTGGACGGCATGGCACCATCCAGCACCTCATCAGGCGACGCGCGGAAGGCATCGCGATCCAGCACGTCGGTCGTCGCCAGATCGGCCAGATTATCGTCGGCGCTGAAGTCGAGATTGGCCGAGAGATAAGGAAACTGGGCGCCCATCCATTCCATGCCGCTCTCACCGATCACGGGTGCAATCATGTCGGCGATCAACCCCGTGCCCTGGTCGAACTCGTGATTCCCAAGCGTCACCGCATCGGCATTCAGCAAGTCCATGAGCAGCGTCTCGACGCGCCCCGAAGCGGCCGACACGTCTTCCAACGAGCCGGCAGGCAAGCCATAGATCGCCTCGGCCGCGGCCTGGATCGCCGGCTGCAACGCATCACTGCCGGCCGCCGCCAGGTAGGGTCCCGGCAGCACAAGGTCTCCCGAACTGACGAACAGGGAATTGGCTTCCTGCTCCTCGAGATAGTCCACGATCGCGGCGAAGTTGGGCGCGTTCAGCAGATCGCCACCGCCACCTTCCATATCGGAGGCATGCAGTAGCTGCAGGCGAAAGTTGCTCATGAGACTCACTCCCTTGCGTCATGACTTTGGGCGCACCAGTGTCGACGCCGAAAGTGACATCCATTTGACAGTTTCACTATTGGCTCTCTTTCGCATTTCTCCAAAGAAAGCGTCACCCAAGCGTCAATCAATCTAAATATTAGAATGCAAAAATATATTACCGATTGACCATTCAAGAGATTGCCTCATGTCCACTGAAATCCTGCTCGCTAATCTGTACAGAGACATCCTGCTGCGTGAACCCGATGCCTCGGGCATGGCCTACTGGAAAGGTCAGCTCGAGGGTGAAAGCCAATCTCTTTCAGAGGTTGCCCAGGCATTTCTCGATAGCCAGGAATTCCATGCAACGGTCGCGCCGGTGATTGCGCTGTACGAACAGCAGCTCCTGCGTCAACCGGATCTCCCGGGGCTGCGCTTCTGGGTCGGCGAGCTGCGTGAAGGACTTTCTCTGGAAGAGATCGGCTCCGCCATGCACGCTTCCGAAGAGGCCGACGACGACATAGCCTCGCTGTCCGATGAGGCTTGGCTGGAAGGGGCCTATGCCAACGTGTTCGACCGCCAACCCGATCCCGAAGGCCAGAGCTACTGGCTTCAGCAGCTGGCTGCCGGCGGTTCGCGTAGCGATATCGTTGCCACCCTTCAAGCCAGCGAGGAAGGTATCGCGCGTCAGGAGCAACGTCATCTCACCTCAATACTGGAAGATGACGGGCCTCCCGAACAGGCGCTGGATCGCTATCTTGAAGCGCTCGAGGAATCTGCCCAACCTCCCGCCGATGACAGTGACGATCAGAATGACGATTCTCCCTCACCCGCCGAACCGCCGGATGAAGGCGATGATACGCCGGACAACACCGGAGGTGACGAGGAAGAGCCATCCTCTACGGACAATCCCGATCTTGGCTTGAACGAGCGCTACCACCTGGGTGCTTCCGATGCCTCGGCGGCTATCACCGTTGGTGACAGGCTGATGCTGGTCGCTGATGACGAAGACCAGGTATTGCGACTCTATGATCGCGATACCAGCGGCGAACCATTGGCATCCATCGACCTGAACGATGCGCTGGGCCTGAGCGACGGCGATGAAGTGGACATCGAGGCCGTGGCCAGCCTAGACGGCATTCAGTACTGGCTGGGCTCCCACGAGAACGAGCAGCGCTCCTTGCTGTTCGCCACTCGTATCGATGGCAGTGATGCCGATAGCCTCAACGTCGAGGTACAAGGTCAGTACGCCGACCTGGCCGTTGATTTACAAGCCTGGGACGGCGAGAGCGGCCATGACAAAGGAGCCAACGCTCTGGGGCTTGCTGCCGGACTCAACGTGGAGGGAGCGGCCTTCGCGGATAACACTCTGCTATTGGGACTGCGTGCCCCTCTGGATGAAGGGTTGGCACAGGTAATTCCGGTGACCAATGTGCCGGCCCTCGTGGCGGGGGAAGCCGACACGGCCGAGTTCGGCACGCCGCTTCGCCTGGACCTGGGCGGCCGCGTGATCCGCTCCATCGAACCTACCTCTGATGGCAACTTCCTGGTGCTGGCTGGCCCCGAACACGATGACGGCGAGGAAGGCTTCGCGCTCTATCATTGGGACGGCGCCCATGCAGTGCGCGAGATCGACGGCATCGATCTCGATACCGCCCCGGAGGCATTGGGTGCCAAGCCAGAATCCATCTTCGGTCTGCAAGCGACCGATGGCGACGTTACCGCGAGCGTTCTCTACGATAGCGGTAGCGTGGACTGGCTGGAAGATGACCAGGAATCCAAGGACTTACCAGTAGATCAGCAGCGTTTCATCAGTGTGGATGTCGATATTCCGACCCTGCCCGACTTCACTCCCCGCCCGGGGGATATTGCCATCACCGCCGTCCAGGCCGATTCTCCCGACGACTTCCAGTTCGTCGCCCTGAAGGGCATCTCGGCGGGGGCGCAGATCACCTTTACCGACTCCGGTTGGAACGATGGTGCCTTCCGTGCCAATGAAGGTGCGGTCACGTGGACGGCTCCGGAAGGCGGAGTGGCACCAGGCACGCTCATATCATTTGCCGACCAGAGCGAGCAGTTCCAGGAGGCCAACGGAGACGAGGTCGGCAACAACGGCTTCAACCTCTCCTCCAGCGGCGATCAGGTAATAGCCTTCACCGGCACGCCGAGCGAACCGACGTTCCTGTTTGCCGTTCAGACCAACAGCGATACCTGGCAGGGCGCCGCCTCCAGTTCCAACGACTCGGCGCTTCCCCCGGGACTCGAGGCGGGGCTGACCGCCGTAGCAGCGGGTGAAGGGCCAAGCAGCGAATACGACAACGTGGCCTACGTGGGACCGGGGACCGGTACCGCGGAACAACTGCTGGCGTCCATCGGCAACATCGCCAACTGGACCGGCAGCAACGACATGCTGCCTGACAGTGCCACTTCATCGTTCCGGATCGGCACCATGGACGCTCCCCATGTGCCGGGTGAGCGCGATATCGGCCTGGCGATCACCGAAATCTGGTCCGGACAAAGCGGCGACGATGTGACCGAGGACTGGTTCGAGATCACCAACCGCTCCGACGAGACCCTCGACGTCTCCACGACCCCGCTCTACTACGACGATGAAAGCGCCGCCCCCGAGGATGCCGTAGAGATCCAGGGGCTGGATCCTCTGGCTCCCGGAGAGTCGGCCATCGTGCTGGTCGATGGAGGCGCCGATGCCGTGACCGAATTTCGCCAGGCATGGAGCCAGCTGGAAGGGATAGAGAACCTGTCGATCGGTTACGCCGAGGACGCCTCGGGGCTCGGCAGCGGCGGCGATGGCGTCACGCTCTGGCTGGGCGACCCGCGCGTGGATGGCGACCAGGTGGCGACCGGGCGCTATCCGGACACCGAGGGCTTTGACGCCGCGGCCTGGGACGTCAACGCTCAGCGTTTCGTCACCGCCCAGGATGATGGCGTGACCGCCTCCACCGCCCTGGGAGGCGATAACGGCGATGTGCCGGCACTGGCGACGCCCGGAACGGCGACCGAGCCCACCGCCGACATCACCAGGATTTCGTCGATTCAGGGCAGCGGCGATGCCAGCCCCCTGGCGGGCGAACGGGTCACCATGGAAGCCATCGTGACCATGGTCGCTCCCGGCCTGGACGGCTTCTTCCTGCAGGAGGAGGATGCCGACAACGACGCCGACGCCACGACCTCAGAGGGCATTTTCGTCTACACCGGCAGTGGCAGTGCCGATTGGTTGGAGGCCAACCTGGCGGCCGGACAGCAGATCCGGATCAGCGGCAGCGTCTCCGAGTACTACGACAAGACCCAGATCAGCGCCGAGCGTGCCAGCCTGGACGTGCTGGACAGCGGTCTTGCCCTGCCGCAGAGCCAGCACATCGCCATGCCGTTCACCGACAAGCACGGTCTGGAGGCCTTCGAGGGCATGCGTATCGCCATCGAGGCCCGGGATGGCGAGCCGCTGACGGTCACCGAGCTGTACGAACTGGGCCGCTACGGCGAAGTCACGCTCTCCTCCGGCGGGCGACTGGAACAGTTCACTGAGGTCAACGCCCCCGATCAGGAAGGCTATAGCCGTTGGCTGGCAGATGCCGAAGCCCGCACCATCAAGATCGACGATGCCAACAGCGCCCAGAATCCTGACCCGGTGATCTACGGCCGCAACGGCCAGGTGCTCTCCGCCGACAACCCGCTCCGCGGCGGCGATCAGTTGAACAAGCTCGAGGGCGTACTCGATTTCAGCTTCGATGAGTGGAAGGTCCAGAACGTCGGGGGGCTCGACTTTGCCGGCCCCGAGCGCCCCGACGCACCGGCCGAAGAGGCACTGGGCAACCCGGGACTGACCGTGGCGTCCTTCAACGTCCTCAACTACTTCACGACCCTGGACGAAGACGGCAACCAGACCGTCACAGCGAACGGCACCTCGCACGACCCGCGTGGCGCCGACAATCTCGAGGAGTTCGCGCGCCAGGAAGCCAAGCTTGTCGAGGCCATCAACACCAGCGGCGCCGATGTCGTCGGCCTGATGGAACTCGAGAACAACGGCTACGGTGAGGACAGCGCCATTGCCTCACTGGTCGAGGCCCTCAACGCCGACGTGGCGACAAAGGGGATCGAGGGCGTGAACTGGGCCTACAGCATCCCTCGAGATGCCGAGGGCAACCTTACCAGCCCCGGTGACGATGCCATCGCCGTCGGCATGATCTACAACAGCGAGGCCGTCACGACCGTGGGTTCCGCCGTCACCAAGACCGATGGCGCCTTCGCCACCGCCAACCGCGCCCCGCTGCTGCAGACCTTCGAGGAACTCGACTCGGGCGAGCGCTTTTCCGCCGTGGTCAACCACTTCAAGTCCAAGGGCAGCGTGATCAACGGCGAAGAGGCCATCGGCGACGGTCAGGGCAACAACAATCCCACCCGCGTCGAGGCGGCCAAGGCGTTGCGCGATTGGCTGGCCAGTGACCCGACCGGCAGCGGCGACAGCGACGTGCTGATCCTCGGCGACCTGAATGCCTATGCCATGGAGGACCCGATCACGACCTTGACCGAGGCGGGCTACGCGTTGCTGGACGAGGATCACAGCTACGTCTACGACGGCTTCTGGGGCTCGCTGGATCACGCCCTGGCCAGTGCCTCACTGGCATCGCAGGTCAGCGGCACCCGAGCCTGGCACATCAACGCCGACGAGGCCTCGGCACTGGACTACAACACCGACTACACCAGCGACCGTCAGGACGAGAACCTCTATGCGCCGGATGCCTTTCGTAGCTCCGACCACGACCCCGTCCTGGTCGGCCTCAACCTCGGAGAGGCAACTAGTCTCGCCTGATCCCGTCCCCTGACGACACAGCCCCGCCAAGGCGGGGCTGTGTCGCAATATACGCAGACTCACAACGGCGGCCTCGGGCCACCGTGGCGGTATCAGCGATAGACAGGGAAGCGGCCGCAGACGGCTTCGACCTTGCCCTTGACCTCGGCTTCGATGGCGGCGGTGTCGTCGCCCTTGGCCAGGACGTCGAGGATATCGCAGATCCAGCCGGCCAGTTCACTGCACTCGGTCTCGCCGAAGCCGCGAGTGGTCACCGCCGGGGTGCCGATACGCAGGCCGGAGGTCACGAACGGACTCTGCGGGTCGTTAGGCACGGCATTCTTGTTCACGGTGACGTGGGCGCGGCCCAGGGCAGCGTCCGCATCCTTGCCGGTCACGCCCTGCTTGACCAGCGACAGCAGGAAGAGGTGGTCCTCGGTGCCGCCGGAGACGATGTCGAAGCCGCGCTCGATGAACACCCTAGCCATCGCCTGGGCGTTCTTGACGACCTGCTGCTGATAGGTCTTGAACTCGGGCGCCATGGCTTCCTTGAAGCAGACCGCCTTGGCGGCGATGACATGCTCCAGCGGACCGCCCTGGATGCCCGGGAACACTGCAGACTGCAGCTTCTTCTCGATGGCCTCGTCGCCCTCGCGGGAGAGAATCAGGCCGCCGCGCGGACCGCGCAGGGTCTTGTGGGTAGTGGTGGTAACCACGTGGGCATGGGGCAGCGGGCTCGGGTAGACCCCGGCGGCCACCAGGCCAGCGATGTGGGCCATGTCGACCAGCAGGTAGGCACCCACTTCGTCGGCGATCTCACGGAACTTGGCCCAGTCGATGATCTGAGAGTAGGCGGAGAAGCCGGCGATGATCATCTTCGGCTTGTGCTCGCGCGCCAGTTCGGCGACCTGGTCGTAGTCGATGCGGCCGTTCTCGTCGATGCCATACTGAACGGCGTTGTAATGCTTGCCGGAGAAGTTCGGCTTGGCGCCGTGGGTGAGGTGACCGCCGGCGTCCAGGCTCATGCCCAGTACGGTGTCGCCCGGAGTGACCAGCGCCTGGAAGACGGCGCCGTTGGCCTGAGAGCCGGAGTGCGGCTGGACGTTGGCATAGGTGGCGCCGAACAGTTCCTTGGCATAGTCGATGGCCAGCTGCTCGACCACGTCGACGTACTCGCAGCCGCCGTAGTAGCGCTTGCCGGGATAGCCTTCCGCATACTTGTTGGTCAGTTGGCTGCCCTGAGCCTCCATGACCCGGGGGCTCGCATAGTTCTCGGAGGCGATCAGCTCGATGTGCGCCTCCTGACGCGCGCTTTCTTTCTGCATCGCATCGAACAGGGCATCATCGAAACCGGAAATCTGCATGTCACGGCTGAACATCGGCGGGAAACCTCGCATCAACGGGGAAATCGAAGGCCGCCATGATACCCCAGCCCATGGCGGCTTTCACTTGAAACCCCGTCATGCGGCGCCCCATGATTTCTCATGTGCGCTTCAGTAATTCTGAAGGCCGATCTCAGCGGGTCTCCACCCGCATCGAGAGCTTGCTCGGCAGCCCCAGGGGATCCGCAGCCAGCGTGTCTGCATCGCTCTCCGGTGGCAGGGTCAGGTGCACCGTGAGCTCGCCGGCCTGGCCCACCATCATGTCCACCAAGCCGTTCAGCAGCGCGCCGACCTCCGGCCCGAGCATGGTACCGAAGCCCTTGGCCTGGGTGCGTGCCTGGTCGAGGAACTCGGCCTCGCTGACGCCTCGGCTGGCCGCCATCACCGCCGGCATGCGACCGAACAGGCCCAGGTCGGCAAGCGTGGTGTCGATCCGACCGCCGAGCAGGGTAACCCCACGCAGGTCCTCCATCTCGGCCAGGTAGGCCGCCGGCTCCACGCCTTCCGGCAGGCGCACCGGTAATTCGGCATCGATGTTCCAACGGAAGGCATCACCGGCGGTGATCCGACCTTCGCCATTCAGCAGGCTTTTCCGCCCCAGGGCTTCCCAGCGACCGTCGAACTCGGCATCCAGGGCCAGCCTGCCGCTGCCGCCGGTGAGCACGTTGCTGGCCAGGCGCAGCTCGGTGCGCTTCTCGGGCGGCGCCAGTTCGATCATTTGCGCCAGGTCCAGGTCGAGCGACTCGAGGCGCATTCCCCCCTCGCCGTCGCGCATGTCGCCGTCATAGGTCAGCCGCGCCAGGTCGGCCACCAGGCGATCCGACACGATGCTCAGATCATTCAGCGTCATCTGATCCAGGGTGGGCTCCTTGCCGTCATCGTGCAGATGACGCATTCCCTCAAGGCTCAGCGACGCCAGCGTGAAGTCGCCGTCGCCCATCTCCTCGAGCCCTTCCCCATGCCCCTCGATACCGCTCATTTCCAGGTGGCCGATGGCCTGTCGCGACAGCTCGGTGGCGTGCAATCGCTCCATCGTCAGCCAACCACTGGACGGGCCCGTGGGGGCCAGGGTCTTCTTGCCGTCGGAGGAAGTGACCGGTGCCGCCTCGAGTTCCAGGCGCAGCCCCTCGGCGGTCAGCTCGTTGGCTTCGAAGTCGACGTCGCGCAGCGGCCCCTCGGGCCACGGCAGCGGCCCGCCGGGGCCATCGAGGCGCACCCGGTCGGCAGTCAGCACACCGGCCTCGCTACCGGAGCGCTCGAGCCGCAGGCCCTCCATGACGACTGCATCGGGGCGTTCGTAGTCCCCCTCGACGACGTAGCGCGCCACGTCCAGTTTCGAGCCATCGTCATCGACGAAGCTCAGGTCCTCGGCCGCGGTCTCGCCGCCGAGCAGGCTGTCGGACACTTCACCGATGCTGAGCTCGCCGGGCGCCTCGGCGAAGCGCGCGCGCAGATCGCTCTCGAGGCGATCGGCATCGGCCTGCGCCAGGCCGCAGGGCAGCATGGCGAGAAAGGCGGCGAGCGCGGCGGCTCGCGAAGGGGTCATACGCATGAGGGTCACCTCCCTGATGATCCCGCCTGCGGGCGTCAGCGCGGCTCTGCGAGACGCGCCTCGAGCAGGCGATTGGCATGGTCCAGCACCGCCAGACGGGCACGGCGCTTGTCGTTGGCGTCGATCAGGGCCCAGCCCCCATCGACGTCATGAGTATGCACAAACATGTCGTCGATCGCCCGCCGATAGTCCTCCCAGCGCTCGCGATTGCGCCAGTCCTCATCGGTGAGCTTGTGGCGCTTGTGGGGCGTCTCGGCGCGGGACCGAAAGCGACGCAGTTGCTCGTCCTTGTCGACCGCCAGGAACAGCTTGCCGAGCACCGCGCCATGGGCCAGCAGCTGGCGCTCGAAGCGCCGGATCTCGTCGTAGGCACGCCGCCACGCCGCCGGCTCGGCCAGTCCCTCGACCCGCTCCACCAGCACCCGTCCGTACCAGGAACGGTCGAAGATCGCCACGCGGCCGTCCAGCGGCAAGCGCCGCCAGAAGCGCCAGGCCCAGGGATGGGCACGCTCCTCGTCGCTGGGTGCGGCGATGCGATGGACGCGGTACTGGCGGGCGTCGAGCGCCGAGGTCAGCCGGTGGATGCAGCCTCCCTTGCCGGCGGCATCCTGGCCCTCGAAGACCAGCACCACGGGAATCCGCCGCCGCTGGATCTCGCGGGCATTACCGGCCAGCCGCGCCTGGGCCTCGGCGAGACGCTCCCGGTAGCGCGCCTTGCCCAGGGCCCGGGGCGCCTGCGCGGCGAGATCCGCCAGCCGCGGCGGCCCCGCGGCGCCCGCCACCGAGCGAGAGACCGGCGCCTCGACATCGGGCAGCGAGCCGGCCATGGCCTCCACCAGGCGATGGGCCAGCGCCTTCATGGGCTTTTGCCCCGGGCCGCCCACCAGGCAGAGCCAGGGGGCGTGATCGGCCTCGGTGGCGCGGCGCATCTCGTGCCCCCGCGAGGCCAGGGCAGCGTACTGGAGATGGCGCTGCCAGTCGTGATCCTTGACCTGCCAGGCCCGCTCGGGGTCGTGCCATAGCTCGCGAAGGTGACGCCCCTGGACGTCGCGGTCGATGTCCAGCCACAGTTTGATGATCGCCACGTTCTCGGCGGCCAGTTCGGCCTCGAAGGCGCGGATCTCGGCCAGGCGATCGCGGAAGGCCCCCTCCCCCAGGCGCTGCTCGACGCGGGCGAACAGCGCATCGCCATACCAGCCGTGCACGAACACGCCGACCCGCCCGCGAGCCGGTAGGCGGCGCCAGTAGCGCCACCAGTAGGGACGCTCGCGCTCCTCGCTGCTCGGCGCCAGGGCATGCACCTCGGTGAGCCGGTTCTCCAGGCGATGGTTGAGCTCGTTGATCAGCGCGGTCTTGCCGGCGGCGGCATGACCGGTGACCAGCAGCAGCACCGAGCGCGAGGCCCGACGCGCCAGCTCCAGTTGGGCCTCGAGCAATGCAAGGCGCAGCGATTCCTTCATCTTGCCTCTCTGACGCAATGATCGGATGCCTTTCAGGCCTCTCCTAACAAGCCTAGGCTCTCGGCCGGCGCCTGGCGCCGGACACCCCTCGACAGCCACTGGCCGATGACGCCGACCAACAGCGCTCCACCCAGCGGCAGCGCGATCCATAGCGCTGGATGCCAACGTGGCGCCAGATCCAGCCAGCCTCCATAGAGCCCGGCGGCGGCCAGCTCGGTCAGCGCCGCGGCGAGCAGGCCGCTGGCCAGCCCCAGCAGCGCATATTCTGCGCCCTGCACCCGCGACAGCAGCCGATCGCCGGCGCCGAACACCCGCAGCAGCCCGGCTTCGTGGGCACGCACCGGCAGGCTGGCGGTCAGCGCGGCATAGAGCACGCTGACCCCGGCCAGCAGCACCAGGCCCAGCACCAGTTCCACGGCCCGGCTGACCTTCGCGAGCACCTCGCGCACCCGCTCGAGGATCGCCTCCACGTCGAGCAGGGTCACGCCGGGGAAGTCGCGGACCAGGCGGCGAAGGGTGTCGCGGTCGCGGGTGTCGAGATGGAAGGCAGTGATGTAGCTGTGTCCGAAGCGCTCGAGCACCCCTGGCGGGAAAATCACGTAAAAGTTGGGCCGAAAGCTGTCCCAGTCCAGCTCGCGCAGGCTGGCGATCCGGCCGTCGACGGTGGCACTGCCAACGCTGAAGGTCAGGACATCGCCGAGTCCGAGGCCCAGGCGCTCGGCCAGTTCGCTCTCCATCGAAACCGGCACCGGTGAGGCGCGATCGCTCTCTTGCGTCGCCCCGTCAACGTCCTCGAACCATTCGCCGGCCACCAGGCGATTGCCCTCCGGCAGGTCGGCGCGCCAGGTCAGATTGAGCTCGCGGCGCAGGGCATTGTCGCCGCGCGCCTCCGCCGGCACCGCCTCGCGGGGTGGCTGACCATCGATGGCGGTGAGCCGCCCGCGCACCATGGGATACAGGGCGCTGCGCGCTTCGGCGGCCTCGTTCAGGGCTTCGGCGAAGGCGTCACGCTCGGCGGGCTGGATGTTGATGGCGAACTGGTTGGGCGTGTCTTGCGGCAGCTGGTCCTGCCAGGCGTCGAGCAGATCGCCGCGCACCAGAGCGATCATCGCCATGGCGAACAGCGCCACCGAGAACGCCAGCAGTTGGCCGAGGCTGGCGGCACGGCGTCGGGCGAGCTGGCGACCGCCCAGACGCAGCGCCTGAAGCGGCCCCGAGCCGCCACGCCGAGGCAGTCGGGCACAGAGCGCCAGCAGCGCGCTCAGCAACAGCCCGCCGAGCCCCCAAAGGATCGCCAGCGCCAGGCCGCCGCCGAGCAGCAGCGAAATCGCCAGGACAAGATCGCCGGAATACAGCCACAGCAGCGCTCCGAAGACCAGGCCGGCGACGCCCACCACCCACCAGGCGGACGCCGGCAGCGGATCGAGCTCGCGGCGCAGCACCTTGAGCGCGCTGACCCGTCGCAGGCGTAGCAGGGTCGGGCCAGCGAACCCGGCCAGCACCGCCAGTGCGGTAAGCACACCGAGCGCCAGCGGCATGAGCCCCGGCGGAGGCAGTTCCACCGTCACCAGGCTGCCAAGCAGACCCAGCAGCAGCGCCTGACCGGCCAGCCCGAGTAGCGCGCCCAGCGCCGCGGCAGCCAGCGACAGCCACAGCAGCTGCAGCGCGAACAGCCTTACCAGATCTGCCTGGCGAGCCCCAAAGCAGCGCAGCAGGGCCGCGGTGTCCAGATGACGCTCGACGTAGCGACGAGTGGCCATGGCCACCGCCACGCCGGCAAGCAGTACCGCGGCGAGACCGGCCAGGCTCAGGTAGCGGTCGGCGCGGGACAGCGCGCTGCCAAGCCTCGGCCGGTCGCGGCGCACGTCGCGCACCTCGACGCCTTCGTCGCGCAGCCGCTCGAGCCGGGGCGTGACGGCCTCCACCGCGGCCGGCGGACCGGCGGCCAGGATCTCGTACTCGATGCGCGAGCCGGGCTGGATCAGGCCGGTGGCGTCCAGATCGTCGACGTGCACCATCAGCCGCGGGTTGAAGCTGCCGAAACCCGCCGAGGGGTCGGCCTCGCGTTCGATTACCCCGCGCACCTCGAGCTCCGCCTGACCCAGCCGCAGTCGGTCCCCGATCTCGAGGTCGAGCAGCAGCGCCAGGCGCGGGGCGACCCAGGCCGTGCCCCGCTCGGGCCCGCGAGGCAGCGCCTCGGCGCCATCACCTCGATCGACCACTGATTCGCCGTAGTGCGGATAGGCATCGTCCACCGCCTTGACGCTGACCGGCTGGAAGGCCTCGTCGTGGCTGACCATGGACACCATGTCGACCTGGTCGGAGAGCGTCAGCCCGGCGTCCTCCAGGGCACCACGCAGTGCGGCGTCGAAGGGGCGTGACTGTTCGAGAACGATATCGCCGCCCAGCAGTTGCCCGGCCTGGCGGGTCAGGCCGCGTTCCAGGCGGTCGAGAAAGAAGCCGATCATGGTGGCGGCGGCCACCGCCAGGACCAGCGCCACGAACAGCGCACGCACATCGCCCGCGCGCAGGTCACGCCTGAGCCCCTTCCACGAGAGGCGCACGGCATGGCGCAGTCGCTGAGAGCGCGGCCCGGTCATGCGCCGACCTCCTCGGGCACGATCGCCTCGAGCCGCCCATCGACGAGCGACAGGCAGCGATCGCAGCGCCGTGCCAGGGCGCGGTCGTGGGTGACCAGCACCAGGGTGGTGCCGACCTCGCGATTCAGGGCGAACAGGCTATCGATGATACGCTCGCCGGTGGCGGGATCGAGGTTGCCCGTGGGCTCGTCGGCGAACACCAGCTCGGGGTCAGTGACGAAGGCCCTGGCCAAGGCGACACGCTGCTGCTCGCCGCCCGAAAGCTGCTTGGACAGGTGGTCGAGGCGTTCGCCGAGCCCCACACGGCCCAGCCAGTCCCGGGCCCGGGCCTCGGCATCGCCGTCCGGTGCCAGCTCGAGTGGCAGCAGCACGTTTTCCAACGCGGTCAGGGTAGGCAGCAGCTGGAAGTTCTGGAACACGAAACCTACCCGGCCCGCCCTCAGCGCGGCCCGGCCATCCTCGTCGAGCTCGCCGAGCGGCTCGCCGAACAGCTCGAGTTCGCCGGCACTCGGTGCATCCAGCCCGGCCAGCAGGCCGAGCAGGGTCGACTTGCCCGCGCCGCTCTGGCCGAGGATGGCCAGGCTCTCGCCGGGGAACACCTCGAGTGCAAGATCACTCAGAATGGTCAGCGAGCGCTCGCCGCTCTCCACCCGCTTGGTCAGGTGGGCGGCGCGTAGAATAGGATAGGGTTTTCCTGGCGAGGAGTCGGACATGAGGTCGGTCATGAGAAAGCGCATCCCTGTTGGTCGAGCTCACGACACCCTGGCACGGTGCCTGCTCTGGGCGCTACTGGTGCTGATGGCCGCGCCAGCGATGGCCAACGAGCGCCCGCGGCTGCTGGTGATGGGCGACAGCCTGAGTGCCGCCTATGGCATCGAGCGCGACGCCGGCTGGGTCAGTTTGCTGGCCGATCGGCTGGAGGGAAAGGCCAAAGTCATCAACGCCAGCATCAGCGGCGAGACCAGCAGCGGCGGTGCGACCAGGCTGCCCGAGCTGCTTCGACAGCACGCCCCGGAGATCGTGCTGCTCGAACTGGGCGGCAACGACGGCCTGCGCGGGCTACCGCCCGGTCAGCTACGCGCCAACCTGGCGGGCATGATAGAGCAGAGCCAGGCCGCCGGCGCCCAAGTGCTGCTGCTCGGCATCGATATTCCGCCCAACTACGGGCCGGCCTACCGCAACGCCTTCACCGGCGTCTATGACGATCTCGCCGAGCGCTACGAGGTGGCCCTGGTGCCCTTCCTGTTGGAAGGCGTGGCGCTCGATGAATCGCTGATGCAGGACGACGGCATCCACCCCACGGCGGCGGCTCAGCCTGCGCTGCTCGACAATGTCTGGCCGGCTCTGGCACCGCTGCTGGAACAGCAAGGCGTAGCGCTGGCCTCGCGGGGAAATTAAGCCTCGTCCGGCGTCGCCGGAGCCTTCTGCCACTGCTGCAGGGCCAGCCCGCCGAGGATCAGTACCAGCCCCACCAGGGTCGAGGGCAGGATCGGCTCGCCGACGACCAGGTACAGCAACATCAACGACACCGGCGGCGACAGGAAGATCAGGTTGGAGACCTTGGCGGTGCGCGATACCGTGCCCACCGCCAGCTGCCAGAGCACGAACGCGATCCCCATCTCGAACAGCCCCACGTAGACGCCGGCAGCGAGCCCCGTGATGCCATGCCACTCCAAGCCCGGCCCGAACAGCAGCAGCACGGTCAGCACCGGCACCCCGACGCTGAAGTTCTGCCACTGGGCGACCAGCGGCGGGCGACGGTCGCGCACGTTGAGCAGCCAGTAGAGCGCCCAGATCAGCGTCGAGACCAGCGCCAGGCCCACGCCCAGCGGGTCGGCGAAGGCCACGTCGAGCACCTGGCCGCGGGTGGCGATCACCCAGACCCCGCCGTAGGCCACCAGGCCCGCCAGGATGTCCATGAGGGTGAGGCGCTGGCCGAGAATCGGCACCGCCAGCAGCGCCATGGCCAATGCCCAGGTGTAGTTGAGTGCCATCGCCTCCTGGCCCGGCAGACGGTCATAGGCAGCGAACAGCACCAGATAGTAGGCCACCGGGTTCATCAGCCCGGCCCAGGCCGCGGTGCGCCAGCCGCGCTGTAGCGCCTCGCCGAGCAACCCGCGGCGCACCACCAGCACGCCGATCACCGCCCAGGAGACCAGCGCAGCGATCCACATCAGCTCCAGCGGGGTCATCTTGGCGAGCGCAACCTTGAAGGCTGTGGCCACCGTGGACCAGAGCGCGACGGCGCCCAGCCCGTACAGAATGGCGCGACGATCCGTTGTCATGACGTCTCCCTGTTTATTCTCCGCAGCCCGCAGCCCGCAGCCCGCAGCCCGCAGCCCGCAGCCCGCAGCCCGCAGCCCGCAGCCCGCAGCCCGCAGCCCGCAGCCCGCAGCCCGCAGCCGCCAGATTATCGATCGATATGGCCCAGGTTCCGCTCGGGGTCGAGGCGGTCGCGGACCTTCTGCTTGAGCGTCTTGACGTCGGGGAAGCCGCCGTCTCGCTTGCGCTCCCAGAGGCTCACGTCGTCGAAAAAGACCTCGAAGTAGCCGCCGTGAGACGGCACCAGGGCCACCTCCTCGAGATCCTCGCCGAAGGTGGAGAGCAGTTCCTGTGCATACCAGGCGCTGCGCAGCAGCCATTGGCACTGGGTACAGTAGTGAATGCGAATACGTGACACGATGCCCTTCCTGTCGCAACAATAAGCGCTTCATCCTACCAGCGAGGAGCCCCCATGGCCGCCCCCGAGATCAGCCAGACCCGCCTCTACGAGCGGCTGACCGGCGACGAGGACAGCCGCATGTGCAAGGACATCCCCGACGAGGCCTGCCAGGAGCAGCCGCGCAACTTTTTCCTGCACCTGGCGGCCTCGCTCGGCAACAAGCTGGCCGACGAGCTGGCCAGCGCCCGGCTGGTGCTGCCCTGGCTGCTCGGAGCGATCGGCGCGCCGATCTGGATGGTCGGGCTGCTGGTACCGATCCGCGAGGCCGGCGCCCTGCTGCCCCAGGTGTTCGTGGCCGGCGTCATCCGCGGCCGTCCGGAGCGCAAGGGGGTATGGGTGGCCGGCGCCCTCCTGCAGGCCCTGGCCGCCGCCGCCCTGGCGCTGCTGGCACTGTTCGGCCACGGGGGGACCGGCGGCGCCCTGGTGCTCGCCGTGCTGGTGGCGCTGTCGCTGGCCCGAGGCCTGTCGTCGATCGCCACCAAGGACGTGCTCGGCAAGACCATCGCCAAGCAGCGCCGCGGTACCCTGATGGGCTGGAGCGGCAGCCTGGCGGGCGCCGCGACCCTGGCCGCCGGTGCCGTGCTGGTGTGGTTCGGCGACCGTCCCGGCGAGCTTGCCCTGGCTACGCTGCTGGCAGTGGCCGCCCTAGGCTGGGCGATGAATGCCCTTTGCGCCGCACGCATCCGCGAGGTGCCCGGCGCCGTCGAGGGCGGCGACAGTATCGCCTCGACGCTGCGCGAGGGGCTGCGCCTGTTGCGCGAGGACCGCACCTTCCGCCACTTCAACCTGTCTCGCGCGCTGCTGCTGTCGAGCGCCTTGGCGCTGCCCTACGTGGCCCTGCTCGGCCAGCGGCAGGCCGGCGCCGAGCTGGGCGGCCTGGGGGTGCTGGTGATCGTCTCGGGCATCGCCGGCATGGTGGCGAGCCCCGTGTGGGGCAAACGCGCCGACGACTCGAGCCGCCGGGTGATGCGCCTCGCCGCCCTGGGCACCACCGTGTGCTGCGCCGCCGGGGCGCTGCTGGCCTGGCTGCCTCTGGCCTGGACGGCGAGCGTCTGGCCCTACGCTGTGCTCTACGCGCTGCTGGTGATCGTCCACGCTGGGGCCCGGCTGGGACGCAAGACCTATGTCGTCGACCTGGCCGGCGCCGAGAACCGCGCGCTCTACGTGGCGCTTTCCAACACCCTGACCGGTGTGCTGATGCTGATCGTCGGCGGCCTGGTCGGCGCCCTGGCCCAGTGGCTCGGCAGCGGCGCCCTGCTGCTGGCGCTGGGCGTCACCGCGCTGGCCGCCGCCGCCAGCGCCACACGGTTGCCGGAGGTCGAATGAGTGGCTCCAACGTTGAAATCCCGGTCCCGGCTGGCCATGATATTTTACAAAGGGGCGGCGCCTGGCCGCGCCGTCCATCACGCTCTCGCGACAGGAATGCCTCGATGAAACGCCCGCCCCTGATCAGCCCGGACCTGCTGGAACGAATGGTCGATGCCTCCGAGGATGGTATCGTCGTCGCCGAGCAGGAGGGCGACGAGAATATCCTGATCTACGTCAATCAAGGCTTCGAGCGCCTGACCGGCTACAGCGCCGACGAGATCCTCTACCGCGACTGCCGCTTCCTGCAGAACGAGGACCGCGATCAACCGGCCCTCGCCACGATTCGCAAGGCGCTCGCCGAGGGCCGCCCGTGCCGGGAGGTGCTGCGCAACTACAAGAAGGACGGCACGCTGTTCTACAACGAGCTGTCGATCACTCCCGTTTTCGACGAGAACGACGCCCTCACCTACTTCATCGGCGTGCAGAAGGACGTCACCGAGCGCGTCGAGGCCCAGCAGGAGCTCGAGCGACTCAAGGCCGAGCACGGCCTGTCCTGAATTCCCCACGTCGGCGCCCCCGGCGTCGACGGCCAATGGCGTGACGTCCCCGATGCCAGGTGCAGCCCACACGGACACGGCGGCATGATATTTCTTGCCTTCTCCTCTTGCGCTTGGCCGCATCTCCCCTTATATAGCCGTCAGGTGCCCGTCAAGGGCATCCTGGGGCCCCGCTCGATACGGGGTGTCGGATCCGTCTCTGCCGCTACCCGAGCGGCACGGCCATGGGAGGACCTCGCATGCGCCAGAATGCCCATCACGAAGAAACCCTCGACGACGACTTCTACGACGACGATCAGGACGAGGCCGTCAACGACCACGATTATCGCCGTGCCCGCCCGGCCAGCCGCACCGAACAGCTGCGCGCTCGACGACGCCTGGAGACCCTGCTCGAGGAACGCCGCCTGAAACGCGCCATCGAGGACGACTGGGGAATCGACGAGGAGGAGTGAGACTCGAGATTCGAGGTGCGTGGTCGGCCCTAGCCATTCCTCCGCCCGGGCTCTATCATCATGGGCCAGCGCATTCTCCAATCCGTTCTTTACAACCTTAGTGAGATTCCATGGCGCAATACGTCTACACCATGAATCGGGTGGGCAAGGTCGTGCCCCCCAAGAAGCAGATTCTCAAGGACATCTCGCTGTCCTTCTTCCCGGGTGCCAAGATCGGCGTGCTGGGCCTCAACGGCGCCGGTAAGTCGACGCTGCTGCGCATCATGGCCGGCGTCGACACCGAGTTCGAGGGCGAGGCCCGCCCGATGCCGGGCATCAACGTCGGCTACCTGCCCCAGGAGCCGGAGCTCGACGACGAGAAGAACGTCCGCGAGACCGTGGAAGAGGCGCTGGGCGCGATCAAGGAAGCCCAGGAGAAGCTCGACGGCGTCTATGCCGCCTACGCCGAGCCGGACGCCGACTTCGATGCCCTGGCCGCCGAGCAGGCGCGCCTGGAGAACATCATCGAGGCCGCCGACGCCCACAACCTGGAGCGCAAGCTCGAAGTGGCAGCAGAAGCCCTGCGCCTGCCGCCCTGGGACGCCAAGGTGGGCAACCTCTCCGGGGGCGAACGGCGCCGCGTGGCGCTGTGCCGCCTGCTGCTCTCCAGCCCCGACATGCTGCTGCTGGACGAGCCGACCAACCACCTGGACGCCGAGTCCGTGGCCTGGCTGGAGCGCTTCCTGCACGACTACAACGGCACCGTGGTGGCGATCACCCACGACCGCTACTTCCTCGATAACGTGGCCGGCTGGATCCTCGAGCTGGACCGCGGCGAAGGCATCCCCTTCGAGGGCAACTACTCCCAGTGGCTCGAAGCCAAGGAGAAGCGCCTGGAGCAGGAGGCCAAGCAGGAGGCCTCGCGCCAGAAGGCCATCAAGCACGAGCTCGAGTGGGTGCGCTCCAACGCCAAGGGTCGCCAGGCCAAGAGCAAGGCGCGCCTCAACCGCTTCGAGGAGATGCAGTCCGGCGACTTCCAGAAGCGCAACGAGACCAACGAGATCTACATTCCGCCCGGTCCGCGCCTGGGCGACAAGGTCGTCGAGTTCCACGGCGTGTCCAAGGCCTTCGATGACAAGCTGCTCTACGAGAACCTGGACTTCGCGATTCCGCCCGGCGCCATCGTCGGCATCGTCGGCGGCAACGGCGCCGGCAAGTCGACCCTGTTCAAGCTGATCAACGGCACCGAGCAGCCGGACAGCGGCGAGGTCGTCAAGGGCGAGACCGTCGACATCGCCTACGTGGAACAGCTACGTGACGCCCTGGACAACAAGCAGACGGTGTGGGAGGCGGTCTCCGACGGCCAGGACATCCTCAACATCAACGGCTATGAAGTGTCCTCGCGGGCCTATGTGGGCCGCTTCAACTTCAAGGGCAACGACCAGCAGAAGCGCCTGTCGGACTTGTCCGGCGGCGAACGCGGTCGCCTGCAGCTGGCCCAGACCCTCAAGCAGGGTGCCAACGTGCTGCTGCTCGACGAACCGTCCAACGACCTGGACATCGAAACCCTGCGCGCCCTCGAGGAGGCCCTGCTGGCCTTCCCCGGCTGCGCCCTGGTGATCTCCCACGACCGCTGGTTCCTCGACCGCATCGCCACGCATATCCTCGCCTTCGAAGGGGATTCCCACGTGGAATTCTTCGAGGGCAACTACACCGACTACGAGGCGGATCACAGGAAGCGCGTGGGCGACGATACCCCGCACCGGATGAAATATAAGCGCATCGACGCTTGAGGAAACGCCGAATCCATGACTGCGCGGCTCGGTCACGGCGTTACGCGGTGCTCGCTCTCCTCATGTAGCAGGCTACATTCCGGGAGCTGCGCGCCGGGCGCCTTGTTACCGAGCCTGCTCGCCGATGACTTCGACGCTTCCTGATCAGCGTTAAAAACCCCCACGACCCTGCGGTCGCGGGGGTTTTCTTATGACTTCCCTCTTCCAGGCGCGAAGCGCCGCTCTTCCAGCTTTCCTGCGTCAGTAGAGCTTGGGCTCGCCCTTGGGGCGGGTCTTGAAGCGGCGGTGCAGCCACAGGTACTGCTCAGGGTGGCGGCGAATGGCGGCTTCGATGACGGCGTTGACCTGGGTGGCATCGGCCACGTCGTCACCGGTGGGAAAATTCTCCAGCGGCGGCAGGTACTCCAGGGTGTAGGTGCGATCATCAGGGTTGCGATGGAAGATCAGCGGCATGACAGGCGCGCCGGTCATGCGGGCGATCTTGGCGGTGAGCTTGATGGTCGCCGCCTCGACGCCGAAGAAGGGCGCGAAGACGCTGGCATCGCGGCCGAAATCCTGATCCGGCGAATACCAGACGTTGTGGCCGCCCTTGATCCTGCGAACCACGCCGCGCAGGTCGTGGCGGTCGATGGCACGGCCGAAGATGCGTGAGCGGGCGCGGGTCATGAAACGCTCGAACAGCGGATTGTCGTGGGGCCGATAGACCACGTCGGCGGGGAAGAACAGCGAATGCAGGGCCCCACCGAGGTCCAGGGTCGAGAAGTGGATGCCGATGATCAGCGCGCCCTTGCCCTGGGCCTGGGCGCGCGCCATGTGCTCCTGACCCTTGAAGGTCACGCGGTGGCGCAGATGCTCGGGGTCCCGGCACCAGCCGGTGGCCGTCTCCAGAATGCCGATACCGTTGGCGATGAAGGTCTCGCGCACCAGCCGAGCATGCTGGGCCTCATCGAGCTCCGGGAAGCACAGCCGCAGATTGGTCTCGGTGATGTGTCGGCGCCGCTTGGCGAATCGCCAGACGGTGAGGCCGATGGCCCGCCCCACCCACAGCTTGAGCCGCCAGGGCAACCAGGCGGCAACGCGCATGGCGCCGATGGACAGCCAGGTCGGCCAGTAGCGGGGATGGGCGAAGGAGGTCTGGGTCTCGTCCTTGGACATGGGGCGCTCTTACTCGGATTCAACCACCATGATAGCGTCTCGGCACCCGCGGCAGCACCCCGGTGAGCAGCGTATAGCTGATGGTGTCGCAATGCCGGGCCACCTCGTCCACCGACAGCACCTCGCCGTTGCCCGCGCGGCCCCACAGCACCACCTCGCTGCCGATATCCGCTTCGGGGATATCGGTGAGGTCCACGGTCAGCATGTCCATCGATACCTTGCCGGCGATGGCCGTGCGCCGCCCCTCGACCAGCACCGGGGTGCCGTCGACGGCGTGCCGGTCGTAGCCGTCGCCATAGCCACAGGCCACCACGCCGATACGCGATGGCCGCGGGGTCGTCCAGCGACCGCCATAGCCCACCGGCTCGCCCGCCGGCAGCTCACGTACGGCGATGATTTCGGAGCGCAGGGTCATCACCGGGGCCAGGCGCAGGCTGGCATCGTTGGCCGCTTCCAGGGGATCGCTGCCGTAGAGCATCACTCCTGGGCGGTTCCAGGCACCGTGGCTTTCAGGGCGGGCCAGGGTCGCCGGGGAATTGGCCAGGCAGGTGGGCGCGCCCAGCCGCTCGGCGAGCTCGGCGAGCAGCGTCGCCTGGCGGCGGAAATAGCCGTCGTCGACAGCATCGGCGGTGGCGAAGTGGCTCATCAGGTGCAGATCGCAGGCATGGTCCGGCGCGTCCACCAGGCGCTGCCAGGCAGCCTCGACCCGCTCCGGCGCAAAGCCCAGCCGATGCATGCCGGAATCGACCTTGAGCCACACCGGGATCGGCCGTGCCGGACGATAGGCCAGCAGCGCATCCAACTGCCACTCGCTGTGTACCGCCATCCACAGTCCCAGGGCCTCGACGCGCTCGAGCTCGGCGGCCTCGAAGATCCCCTCCAGCAGCACGACGGGGGCGACGATGCCGCCCTCGCGCAGGGCCTCGGCCTCCTCGATGCAGGCCACGGCGAAGGCCGGTGCCAGCCCCTCAAGGGCCCAGGCGCAGGCCACCAGGCCGTGACCGTAGGCATCCGCCTTGAGCACTGCCACCGCCTGGCTGCCAGGCGACAGGTCACGAGCCAGGCGATAGTTGTGGCGCAGGGCGTCCAGGTCGATGTCGGCGCGCAGCGGTCGGGCCATGGGCAAGACTCCAGCAAAGGCAAAAGCCCTATTATTTTTCAATTGATCGCCATTTTCATGGCTAAATAAACCGAAATATATTTATTTGGCAGTATTTTCAACCAGCAAAACCATACTATCCAGACCATCGTGCCAATGAGGCTTCATAACGCAGAAAGCCAGGACAGGGTCCTGGCTTTCTGCCGAGATTCGGGGCGTGATCACTCGAAGATGGCGTCCAGATCCAGCCCCTGCTTGTCGAGCATTCGTCTGAGCTTTTTCAACGCTTCCACCTGGATCTGGCGGACGCGCTCGCGGGTCAGGCCGATCTCCTCGCCGACCTGCTCGAGAGTCGAGGCTTCGTGGCCACGCAAGCCGAATCGACGCACCACCACCTCGCACTGCTTATCGGTGAGCTCGGCCAGCCAGTCGTCGACGTGCTGCTTGACGTCGCCGTCCACCAGGGTCGACTCGGGGCCCAGGTCGTTGTCGTCGGTCAGCGTTTCGATCAGCGGCTTGTCGCTCTCGGTGCCCACCGGATAATCGACCGACGAGACCCGCTCGTTGAGCCCCATCATCTTCTTGACGGTTTCCACCGGCTTGTCGAGATAGTCGGCAATTTCCTCGGCGGTCGCCTCGTGGTCAAGCTTCTGGGTCAGCTCGCGGGCCGCCCGCAGGTAGATGTTGAGTTCCTTGACCACATGGATGGGCAGTCGAATCGTGCGGGTCTGATTCATCAGCGCCCGCTCGATGGTCTGACGAATCCACCAGGTGGCATAAGTGGAGAAGCGGAAACCGCGCTCGGGATCGAACTTTTCCACCGCGCGGATCAGGCCCAGGTTGCCCTCCTCGATAAGATCGAGCAGGGTCAGCCCGCGGTTGAGGTAGCGGCGCGCGATCTTGACCACCAGGCGAAGGTTGGACTCGATCATCCGCGACCGGCCGGCAGGGTCGCCCTTGCGAGCGAGTCGCCCGAAGTGAACCTCTTCCTCCGGGGTCAGCAGCGGCGAGAAGCCGATCTCGTTGAGGTAGATCTGCGTCGCGTCCAGGCTGTGGTGATAGTGACGATCCTCCCGGCTCAGTGCCTTCTCGAAGGCCTCGTCACTATCCGCATCTTCGGCCGCGGCGGTCTCGACCTCGACCTCCTGCTCGCTGGTTTCGGAGGCTGATTCCAGGTCCACGTCCTGCAAGTCCCGTTCAAGCATGCTCATCGATTGTCACCCCGTGGTTGCCATGGGCATCAAGTCATGCCCGAAACGATCGATGTCAGAGGTTATCATTGTAAATTTTTGTGCTGCTGAAACGAGCGACTCTGTGACCCTTCCCTTCAACGCTTGGGGAGATACTCCAGCGGGTCCTGAGGCTGGCCATCCTTGCGCACCTCGAAATGCAGCCTGACATCTTCGGCGTCGCTGTCGCCCATGGTGGCGATCACCTCGCCGGCCTCGACCACATCGTTTTCCTTCACTCTGAGAGTGTCGTTGTGAGCGTAGGCACTGAGGTACTGGTCATTGTGCTTGAGCAGGATGAGGTTGCCGTAGCCACGTACGCCACTGCCCGCATAAACCACGATGCCCGGTCCGGCCGCCTTGACAGGTTGCCCCTTTTGTCCGTCGATATCAATGCCGGCGGTAATGCTGCCCCCTTCGCCGAAACCGCCGACCACTTCACCGTTGACAGGCCACTGCCAGGGCACGTCATCCACCGGCGTATAACGGCGCGACTCGCGGTTCTCGGCGGCCGGCTCACCGGCCACTTGGGTACCGGCATCGGCCTGTACGTCGCTCTCGGCTTCGGCCTGAGACCCGCTGTCGGCCACCTGCCGCTCTTCGGCCGCTTGCGACTGTGACTGGGCGTCGGCCTGCGACTGGGTCTCGGCTTGCGCCTGGGCCTCGCGCCGGCGACGTTCGGCCTGATCGCTATCGCTCAGCTCGCCATCGGCCCCAGGGCTGTCGGGATCGTAGACCGGTCCCGGTCCTTCGGCGCGGGCCTCGCTCGCGGCCGCCGTCCCGGAGGACGAATCCTCGCTACCGGCGCTCTCGCCGCTGCGTTCGGTGCTGCCATCGGGCAATAGCCAGTCCAGCGAACCGTCGTCCTGAGTCCCGCCACCGAGACCGGTGGCCACGGCGCCCCCAGCGGACGCCGCCGCCGCGGTCACCGCCTGGCCGGACTCGCCGGCGCCACCACTGCTGGCTGTGGCGCTATCGCCCAGCGACAGCTGCTGCCCCGGCTGGATGCGATAGGGAGGCTCGATATGGTTGAGTCGTGCCAGATCGCGGTAGTCCATGTCATGGCGCCAAGCGATACCGTACAGGGTGTCTCCAGGCGCGACGGTGTAGCTGGCCGGCCGATCCGTGGCACGGCTGGCCGACAGGTCCTGGACCTGCACCGGCTGGGGCGCCTGCTGGGAGGCGGCACATCCCGCCAGGGTCAGGGCCAACCCGGAAATTAGCAATACCTTATGCATCGGAACCTTCCTCCTTGTCCTTGTGTCGGCCATCGCGGGCGAAAGCCTCGCCACCTCGATGGGCTCTGCCGATGCCCCATACCAGGGCGGCACCGGCCAGCATCAGTGCCACCACGACGGGCAGTTGAGCGGGATCCCCGGTGACCTGGGTAAACCCCGAGGGTGTCAGATAGCGAAAATCGAGGGGGATCATCTGTCCGTCCGGCCCGAGCTGATAGCGGACCAGCTCCCGCCATGGCCACAGCACCGGCAGTGAGCCAAGGATGAACCCCACCAGAAGTTGCAGGGTGGCGGTGTGAAAGCGTTCGAGCAACCAGCACAGCAGCCGCGAGAAAGCGAACAGCCCGATCAGGCAGCCACCGCCGAACAGCATGAGCACCTCCAGGTCGAAGCCACGGATCGCTGCCATCACCTTGCCATAAAGCCCCATGGTCAGCAGCAGGAAGCTGCCCGACACGCCGGGCAGCAGCAGCGCACTGATGGCGATCCCCCCGCCCACTACCAGCACCAGGGCAGGGCTGCCGAGCTGGCCGAGCCAAGGCATCAGCGCCGGCAGGGCCTGGGCCAGCAGCAGACCGACGAGCAACGGCAGCAGATGCCAGAAACGCCAGTCAGCGGGATGCCGGCCGACCACCAGCGCCGAGGCTGCCACCAGGCCGAAGAAGAAGCCGTCGAGCAGCAGCGGCTGTGCTTCCATCAGCCACACCACCAGGTGAGCCACGCTGATCAGGCTGGTGGCGATGCCGGCCAGCAGCGGCACCAGGAACGACAGGTTGAGGTGGGCGACCAGCCCGGCCACGCCGTCCTGGCGCCAGGCCACGATGGCACTGGGGCCAAAGCGGCGAATGGTGTAGAGCAGCTCCTCGTAGATGCCGGTGATGAAGGCGATGGTGCCCCCGGAGACACCGGGCACCGCATCGGCGGCCCCCATGCCGGCGCCCCTGAGCAAGAGGCCAATTTGACGCTTCAAGAACTCACTCCCACTTTCCTTATCAACGTATGACGCCTTCCAGCAGCGGCACGAAACGCACTCGCTCGAGGCGTTGCTTCTCGAACCGATCGCCCTGTCGACGCACCCGCACCAGCCACTGGTCGCCATCGCGGGACGCCAACGGGGCGATCAACACCCCGCCATCCGCCAGTTGAGCGAGCAGCGGCTCGGGCAATGTGCTGGCACAGGCCGTCAGCAGGATGACCTCGAAGGGCGCAGCCTCGGGCCAGCCGTGGCCCCCATCGGCCAGGCGCAACCGCGCGTTGTGCACGGCGAGCAGCCGCAGCCGCTCGCCGGCGCGCCGATGCAGGGCATTGATTCGCTCCACCGACCAGAGTTCCGTCACCAGTCGAGCGAGCACCAGGGTCTGGTAGCCAGACCCGGTACCGATCTCCAGCACTCGCCCGGGCGCCTCCTCGAGGACCAGTTCGGTCATGCGTGCCACGATCCATGGCTGGGACAGCGTCTGGCCGTGGCCGATGGGCAGCGAAGTATCCTCGTAGGCGCGATGCGCCAGCGCCTCGTCGAGAAACAGATGCCGCGGCTCGCTGGCCATCACCTCCAGCACCCGGCGATCGGCGATGCCCTGGCGAGCCAGTCGATCGGCCATGCGATCGCGGGTTCGCTGCGATGTCATGCCGATGCCTTGCATCAGGCCAGGACGCAGGCTGTGGCGAGAGTCAGGCGAGCGCATCCAACCATTCCTGCACGTCATCGCGCGCGGCATGCCGGGTCAGGTCGGTCTGCAGCGGCGTGATGGACACGAAGCCGGCCTCGACGGCGGCGAAATCGGTATCCGGGCCATCGTCGGCGTTCTCGCCCACGGCGGCGATCCAGTAACGCTTGCGCCCGCGCGGATCACGAACCTCCAGCGGCTCGGCCGCCGGTCCGCGGTATCCCAGCCGGGTCACGCGCAGGCCGCGGATCTCGTCCCAGGGCAGGTCCGGTACGTTGACGTTGAGCAGGCTGCGCGGCGGCAGCGAGAGCCGGTCGGCGACTCCGACCAGGCTCGCCGCCACCCGCCCCGCGGTATCGAAGTGCCGGTGCCCCACCAACGACATGGCGATCGCGGTCATGCCCAGGTTGCGCCCTTCCATGGCGGCGGCCACGGTCCCCGAATAGAGGACGTCGTCGCCCAGATTGCCGCCGTGGTTGATCCCCGAGATCACCAGGTCGGGCCGCTCCGCCCAGACGCCGTTGACGCCCAGGTAGACACAGTCCGCCGGGGTGCCGTCGACGCTGTAGAAGCCGTTGTCCAGCGTCGACAGCGCCAGGGGGCGTGACAGGGTCAGGGAATTGCTGGCCCCGCTCTTGTCGCGGTCGGGGGCCACCACGCGCAGCCGCGCATGGGGGGCCAGGGCGTCATGCAGGGCGCGCAGGCCCGGGGCATGTACCCCATCATCGTTGGACAGCAGCAGTCGACGCATCCACGCCTCCTCTGTCGGCACCCTCGGCGGAGGGGTGGAAATTCAGTGTCGGATGAGCGATCAACTCGCGCAGCACCGCGGTGGCGAAGGCTCCGCGAGGCAGCGTGAAGGACAGCCAGGCCTCGCCCTCGCCTGACTCGAGGCGCGGTGCCGCCAGGCGCAGGCGCAGCGGCCGACGCGCCATCTTCACGCCGGCCCTCTCGAGCCCCGCGCACAGCTCGGGATGAGCCCCGCGCAGCGCCTGCTCCAGGGCCAACGCCTCGTCCCGAGCCACCGACTCGCCCTGCCCCCAGAGCATGCCGCTGGGGTGCAGGTCCAGCCGCTCGGCGCGCTCGATCAGCGACGCATCGATGGCCTCGACGACGAAGCGACTCGCCGAGCCGTCGAGCACCACCGCCTCACCGGGTAGCGGCACGTTCCAACTGCCGTCGACGATGCGCGCCGCCAGCAGCTCGTTGAACAGGTAGCTGCGCGCCGCGGAGAGCAGCATGCCGTCGCGGTCGTCGCGCTTGCGCCAGCCGCGCGCCAGCAGGCTGGCCGCGCGATGCAGGTTACGCCCGTCGGGGCCGAAACGCTGGGGGCCGAAGTAGTTGGCGACCCCGTGACGGCACAGCCAGTCCCAGCGTTCGGCGAGCTCCGGGCCATCCAGGGCCTCGCCGGTGAGACGCAGCCGGAAGCGGTTGGCGGCGTGAACGCCGCGCTTGAGCTTGCGGGGATGCCGGGTCACCTCGAGCAACGTCAACGGCAGCTCCGCGAGCCTGGCGTCCAGGTCTTCCGGCGCCTCGCGGCCGGGCAGGTGCACCGAGAACCACTGGCGGGTCACCGCGTGACGATCTTTCATTCCGGCATAGCCGACGTCCCTGGGCGCCACCTCGCAAGCCTTGGCCAATCGACGGGCGACCATGGCGGTGGTCAGATCGCGTTTCTCCAACCACAGCCACAGGTGCTCGCCCTGCCCTTCAGGTTCGAAGCCCAGGTACTCCTCGACCCTGAAGTCCTCGGGCGTGGCCCGGTAGCCCCCGGGACGGGGCGTGCCGAAACGCGCGTCCAGCACCCGCGGCCAGTGGGGCGGCCAGGCGATCGTCGCCTCCTTGCGTTCAGTCATCGATACACTCCCCGACGAGCAGCACGACCGCTTCGGCGGCGATGCCCTCGCCACGGCCGGTGAAGCCCAGCCGCTCGGTGGTCGTGGCCTTGACGTTCACCGCACCGCGCGCCACCGCCAGATCGGCGGCGATGGCCTCGGCCATCGCCTCGACGTGGGGAGCGAGCTTCGGCGCCTGGGCCATCACGGTGGCGTCCAGATTACCGACCCGGTAGCCCGCCTCGTGTACCTGCGCGACCACCCTGCGCAGCAGCTCGCGGCTGTCGGCGCCGGCCCAGGCCGGGTCGGTGTCGGGAAAGTGACGACCGATGTCGCCCAGCGCACAGGCGCCAAGCAGGGCATCACAGATCGCGTGGAGCAGCACATCGCCGTCGGAATGGGCGATGAACCCGCGGTCGAAGGGAATGGCGACGCCGCCGATCTTCAGGTGGTCGCCCTCGCCGAAGCGATGGACATCGAAGCCGTGACCGATTCGCATCATGCGCTATCGTTCCTGTCAGCGTGGTGATCGGGCATCCCCTGGGCGACGAGGATCGCCTCGGCAAGCGCCAGATCCTCGGGATGAGTGATCTTGAGGTTATCGCGGCGGCCGGCCACCAGGCGCGGCGAGAGGTCAAGCGCCTCTACCGCGGACGCCTCGTCGGTGACCGCGATACCTCGTTCGGCGGCATCCGCGAGGGCGCGACGCAGCAACCCGAAGGCGAAGCCCTGGGGCGTCAAGGCATGCCAGAGACCGTCACGGGGCTCAGTGCCGGCCACCCGCCCGGCGCCGTCATCACGCTTCATGGTGTCGGCCACCGGCGCGGCCAGCAGTCCGCCCGCCAGGTCCTCGGCCGCTACTGACGCCAGCCGTCGCAGGTCATCGACCCGCACGCAGGGCCGGGCCACGTCATGGACCAATACCGTGTCGCTATCATGGGCCTCGCCGGCGATGGCAGCCAGGGCGTTTTCCACCGAGTCGACGCGCTCGCTCCCGCCGGGCACTCGCCGCCAGTCCGCGAAGGGCACCTCGGCCGGATCGAAGTACTCGTCGTCGGGATCCAGGCAAAGACACAGTCGTGCGTCCGGAAAGGCGGCGTGCAGTCGCGTCAGGGTGCATGCCAACACCGTGCGGCCGGCCAGCGGCAGGTACTGCTTGGGCAAGGCCGCCTTCATGCGGCGCCCACGCCCCGCAGCCGGCACCACCAGCCAGAGTCGCTCACTCAAGGCGCCACTCCCTCGCCCGTACCGGCATCCGGCACCCAGAAGAACTGCTCGTCGCGGCGTACCATGCCGATGTCGCTGCGCGCCCGCTCCTCGATGGCATCCAGGCCGTTCTTGAGATCGACCACCTCGGCGGCGAGGCGGTCATTGCGCGCCCGTAGCGGCGCGTTCTCGGCCTCTAGATGGTCCACCCGCTGGCGCACTTCGGCCAGCTCGCGCAGTCCGCCCTCGCCGAACCACAGGCGATACTGCAACAGCGCCTGGAGGGCGATAAGCACGATGGCCAGCCACTTGAGCATGAAGAGGATCCGTCACCAGGGAATTCGAGGGCGTAGTATGCCATCTTCCCCCGACCGCCTCATCCACGAAAACTCCTGACGCTCACTCGGAAACGCGAAACGGCAGGGCCTCTTTGGCGGCCTCGATATAGGCCGCGACATGCTCGGCCTCCTCGTCACAGAAGCGCGCCACCCCGGCGCGCAGGCGTGGGTCGGCGATATGGTGAAGCGAGGTCAGCCGACGGGGCGCAAAACCTCGCGCCAGCTTGTGCTCGCCCTGGGTCCCCGGGTCGAAGCGGCTCAGACCACGAGCCAGGCAATGCTCGATGCCCTGGTAGTAGCAGGTCTCGAAGTGCAGACCATCGGCCTCGACCTCGCTGCCCCAATAGCGGCCATAGAGAGTGCGGCGTCCCTGCAGGCACAGCGCCGCGGCCACCGGCCGCCCTTCCATTCGGGCCTGAACGAGCACCAGCGCCTCGGGCAGGTGGCGACGCAGACGGGCGAAGAAGGCCTCGTTGAGATAGCCCTGTCGCCCGCGTTCCAGATAGGTAATCTGATAGCAGCGATAGAAATGCGCCAGGTCGGCCTCACCAATCGATTCGCCCTCCAGGCGGTGCAGGCTCAAGCCTTGCTCGGCAACTCGACGACGCTCGCGGCGGATGGCCTTGCGCCGCTTGGAAGTCAGGGCGGCCAGGAAGCCGTCGAAGTCGCCGTAGCCATGATCCTGCCACTGGAACTGCACCCCGGCACGGGGAATCAGATCGGGCCGGGCCTCGCGCCAGGCGGCGACTTCGCCCTCCTCGGCGAACAGCAGGTGCCAGCTCGACAGCATCGCGTTTTCCCAGCCCTCGGCCAGACAGCGGCGTGCGTCGAGGGGATCGACGTCCGCGGCCAGCGCCAGCCGCGGCCCCGGCGCCGGGGTGAAAGGGATGGCACTCAGCCCCTTGGGATAGTAGCGCCCCCCGGCCCGCTCCCAGGCATCGGCCCAGGCCCAGTCGAAAACGTATTCGCCGAAGGAATGCTGCTTGTGGTAGTGGGGCAGCAGACCGACCAGGGTATTGCCACGCCACAGCGTCAGATGACACGGCTTCCAGCCGGTCTCGGTACTCACCGCACCGCTGGCTTCCAGGGCGTGCAGGAACTCGTGTCGCAGGAAAGGATGATCATCGCCCACCAGGGCGTTCCAGGCCGACGCCGGCACCTCGGCGACGGCGGGCTGCTCGACGAGACACAATCGACTCATGGGGACTCCCGACGGGGGCCGGCTGACAACAGGCCGGCGCAAGACCTACATTGTGCCCTAGTAGACGGTCGGGGTTAACGCCGTCCCCCGCCAGCATGGCGTCGACACCTACCGGCCCCGGACCGTGCACCGGGCCACGACGCCGCCCGCCCGACGGCCGGTATTCGGCCCGACTCAAGGTAAATTAATTACAACTATAGCCGCATAGCCCTTCCCGCCCCGACTTTTCGCCGCTATTTTTGTTAAACTTACGAAACCATTCGTTTCCCCATGCCGAGGTGCCCCATGGCTCAAGCTTCCACGCCACTCAACGCCACCGTCCAGCAGGTCACCCAGCGCATCCGCGAGCGCAGCGCCGAGCGCCGTGCCCTCTACGAGCAGCGCATGGCCGACCAGCATCGCCGCGGCGTGCACCGCGGCGAGCTGTCCTGCGGCAACCTGGCCCACGGCTTTGCCGCCTGCGGCAGCCAGGACAAGAATTCGCTGAAGCTGATGAACGCGGCCAACCTCGGCATCATCTCGGCCTACAACGACATGCTTTCGGCGCACCAGCCGCTGGAAACCTTCCCCGACACCATCAAGGACGCCGCCCGCGCCATGGGCTCCACCGCCCAGTTCGCCGGCGGCGTGCCCGCCATGTGCGACGGCGTTACCCAGGGCCAACCGGGCATGGAGCTGTCGCTGTTCTCCCGCGACGTGATCGCCATGGCCACCGCCGTGGGACTGTCCCACAACATGTTCGACGCCGCTCTCTACCTGGGCGTATGCGACAAGATCGTGCCGGGGCTGTTCATCGCCGCGGCGCGCTTCGGCCACCTGCCGGCCATGTTCGTGCCCGCCGGCCCCATGCCCAGCGGCCTGCCCAACAAGGAGAAGGCCCGCATCCGCCAGCTGTTCGCCGAAGGCAAGGCGAGCCGCGAGGACCTGCTCGAGGCGGAGTCCGAGTCCTATCACAGCCCCGGCACCTGCACCTTCTACGGCACCGCCAACTCCAACCAGCTGATGATGGAGATGATGGGCCTGCACCTGCCGGGCACCTCCTTCGTCAACCCGGGCACCGAGATGCGCGAGGCACTGACCCGCTTCGCCACCGAACAGGCGGTCCGCAACACCGAGCCCGGCGGCGACTATCGCCCCTTCTACAAGCAGATCGACGAGCGCGCCATCGTCAACGCCGTGGTCGGCCTGCTGGCCTCCGGCGGCTCCACCAACCACACTCTGCACCTGGTGGCCATGGCCGCCGCGGCGGGCATCACCCTGACCTGGGAAGACTTCACCGACCTCTCCGCGGTGACGCCCAGCCTGATGAAGGTCTATCCCAACGGCCAGGCGGACATCAACCACTTCCAGGCCGCCGGCGGCATGGCCTACCTGTTCCGCGAGCTGCTTGGCGCCGGCCTGATCCATGGCGACATCCCCACGGTGTTCGGCACCGACATGACCGCCTACACTCAGGAACCCTTCCTCGAGGACGGCAAGCTTGTGTGGCGCGAGGGCCCCGAGGCCAGCCTCGATACCGAGGTGTTGCGGGGCGTAGCAGACCCCTTTGCCCCCACCGGCGGGCTCACGGTGCTCGACGGCAACCTGGGCCGCGGCGTGATCAAGGTCTCTGCGGTGGAGGAGGAGCATCGCGTGGTGGAAGCGCCGGTGCGGATCTTCGAGGACCAGAACGAGATGAAGGCGGCCTTCGACGCCGGCGAGCTGGACCGCGACGTGATCGCCGTGGTGCGCTTCCAGGGTCCCAAGGCCAACGGCATGCCCGAGCTGCACAAGCTGACGCCCTATCTCGGCGTGCTGCAGGACCGCGGCTACAAGGTGGCGCTGGTCACCGACGGGCGCATGTCCGGTGCCTCCGGCAAGGTCCCGGCGGCCATCCACATGAGCCCCGAGGCGCTCGACGGCGGGCCGCTGTCCAAGCTGCGCGACGGCGACATCGTGCGCCTGGACGCCAACGCCGGCACCCTGGAAACCAAGGTGGACGCCCATGTCTGGGCCGATCGCGAAAAACACGTGGCCGAACTCGATCACTATCACGTCGGCCTGGGCCGCGAGCTGTTCGGCGGCTTCCGCCACCTGGCCATGCGCGGCGAGGAAGGCGCCGGGGTGTTCGGCGGCTTCGAGGCCGACGACCTGGCCCGCCAGGCCGGCCAGATCCACGACGAGGACGCCTGAGGAACTCCCGCCATGACCCGATCCGCCCTGTCCGGTAGAAACACCGAAAGCGGCGGCACCATGGCGGGCCACCTTGGCCGAGCCCTAGGCTAGCCCCTGAGAAGACCCGAGACAAAGCCATGACTCGACCCGCACTGATTGGTGGGAATATCGACAGGGGCGGCACCATGGCGGACGCCCCTGAACGAGCCTTGGGCTAGCCCCCTGAGAACATTTGAGACGAAGCCATGACACGACCCGCACTGATCGGTGACATCGGCGGTACCAACGCCCGCCTCGCCCTGGTGACCCCGGGGGCCTTCGAGCCCCACGACATCCTGAGCCTGCCCTGCGCCGACTACCCCGGCCTGGTCGAAGCGGTGCGCGACTATCTGGAGCGGGTCGGCGCCGTGGGCGATGCCGCCCCGCGCGAGGCCTGCCTGGCCTTCGCCTGCCCGATCCGCGGCGATCGGATCAAGATGACCAACAACCCCTGGTCGTTTTCTCGATCCGAGGTCCAGGCGGCTCTGGGGCTCGAGCTGTTCAAGGCGATCAACGACTTCACCGCCCAGGCCCTGGGCGTGCCCCACGTGGCCGAGGAAGACCTGTTCGAGGTTCAACCCGGTGAGGCAATCCCCCATGCCGCGCGGCTGGTGATCGGCCCCGGCACCGGTCTCGGCGTGGCCGGCGTCTTTCCCGGCCGCCACGCCTGGATCCCGCTGGCCACCGAGGGTGGCCACGTGACCTTCGCCCCCACCGACGAGCGCGAGTACAACCTGCTGCGCCACTTCCGCAACCGCTATGGCCGCATCTCGGTGGAGCGGCTGCTGTGCGGCCAGGGGCTGCTCGACCTCTACCTGGCGCACTGCTCACTGAAGGGCGCCAACCCGCGCTACTCGACGCCCGCCGAGGTGACCGAGGCGGCCGACGACGACGGCGTGGCTCGTGATACCCTGCTGCGTTTCCTGAAGATTCTCGGTGACGTCAGCGGCGATGCCGCGCTCACCATGGGCGCCCGAGGCGGGGTCTACCTGTGCGGCGGCATCCTGCCGCGGCTGCTCGACTGGCTGCCGCAGAGCCGCTTCCGCGAGGCCTTCGCCGACAAGGGCCGCATGAGCGCCTACACCGCCGAGCTCCCTGTCCGGGTGGTGACCGCCCCCTGGACGGGCCTGCTGGGCGCCGCCGAGGCCCTGCACAATGAGGAGGTCGAATGATTCCCGCATCCCTGCGCGCCCTGCTGGACGCCACCGACGGACAACGCCGCGCCGAATGGGCCGGCCGCGAGGTATGGATGGCCCGCGAGGCCTGGGGCGAACTCGTGGTGTCGCTACAGGGCGCCCAGGTGCTTCACTATCTACCCGCGCCCGAAGACGCGCGCGCTGAGGGCTCTTCCCCCGCGCCCGAAGACGCGCAAGCCGCAGGCGCTTCCGCGTCGCCCGATGCTGCGACCGGCGAGAACGAGGAAGCCCTGGTGGCCGGCGGCTGGCTGTGGGTCACGCCCACGCCCCAGGCGCTGCCCGGCGCCATCCGCGGCGGCATCCCGCTGTGCTGGCCATGGTTCGCCGACGAGAATACCGCCGACGAGTCCCCGGATCGCTCCGGACCGATGCACGGGCCGGCGCGCAAGGCCGACTGGCGCCTGGATGCCGTGGACGAGCACGAGGAAGGCGTCGAGCTGCACCTATCGCCGCTCGAGCGTCTGCACTCCCAGCTGGTGCCCCGGGCGGTGATCCAGGCCAACGCCAAGCGCCTGCACGTGGAGCTGGTCACCGAGCATGTCGGCGAAACCCCGACCAAGATCACCGGTGCCCTGCACAGCTACCTGGCGGTGGACGACGCCACGGCCTGCCGAATCGAGGGGCTCGCCGGCGCCCGCTACCTGGACAAGCTCGCCGACTTCGCCGAGCGCGAACAGCAGGGCGAGCTTGGCGTGCGCGGCGGGCTGGACCGCATCTACCACACAAACGCCGAACTCACCCTGGACGATGGCAGCCGACGGCTGCGCGTCGCGCGGCAGGGCAGCGATTCGGCGGTGGTGTGGAACCCGGGCGACGAGCGACCGGCGGACACCTCTGCCGCCGCGGGCCGCCGCTTCCTGTGCATCGAATCCGCCAACACCCGGCTCGACCCGGTGTGGCTGGTGCCCGGCGCCCAGCACCTGCTGGGCACCACCCTCTCCCTGGCGAACGACGCATGAGCGCCGCGCCGGTGTTCGACGCGCCCTTCGCGCTGGGCATGATGGCCCTGCACGAAGCCCCGGCACTGCACGCCCCCGAGCGACTGGCCGACTGGCTTGAGGCGCGCCTCGATCAGGGCCTGCATTGGTTCGACCACGCCGACATCTACGGCGACCGCGCCGGCGAGCGGCTGTTCGGCGACGCGCTGCGCGCCCGCCCCGGCCTGGCTTCGCGCGTCAAGGTGGTGACCAAGGCCGACATCGTCACCCCCGAGCGCGACGCCTCGTCGTTCGCCGTCAAGCACTACGACAGCTCGCCGGCCTACGTGACCCGGGCCATCGACGACGCCCTCGAGCGGCTGGGCGTGGAGCGCCTCGACCACTTCCTGCTGCATCGCCCCGACCCGCTGATGGACGCCGAGGCCACCGGCCGCGCGCTGGACGACGCCATCGCCGCCGGCAAGCTCGGCGCCGCGGGCGTTTCCAACTTCCGCCCGGAAGCCTGGCGGCGGCTGCAGGCCGCCATGCACGGTCGCCTGTCGGCCCACCAGCTGCAGCTGTCGCTGGATCACCCGCAGCCGCTGTTCGACGGCCTCTTCGATGCCCTGATCGGCGACGGCCAGGCGCCCATGGCCTGGTCGCCGCTGGGCGGCGGCCGGGTGCTGACCGGCCCGGCGCGCTCCCTCCTGCTGACGCAGGCCGAGGCCTTCGGGGTCAGCCCCGCCGGGCTGGCGCTGGCCTGGGTGCGCGCCCTGCCCGGCCGGCCGCTGCCGGTGATCGGCAGCCTGAAGTCCGAGCGCATCGAGACGCTGTGCCAGGACGCCGCGCTCGAGCTGCCGCGTCCGGCCTGGTTCGCCCTGCTCGAGGCCGCCCGCGGCCACGAGGTGGCCTGAATCCATCATGAGGAACCACGACCATGCTGCCCGTTATCGCCTTCGGTGAAGCCCTCGTCGACATGCTCTCCAGCCGCCTGGGAGACGCCACCGACGGGACCACGGAGACCTTCACGCCCGAAGTTTTCACCCCCTATGCCGGCGGCGCTCCGGCCAACGTCGCCGTGGCCTGCGCGCGGCTCGGCGTACCCAGCCGCTTCCTCGGCATGCTCGGCGACGACCACTTCGGCGATTTCCTGGCCGAGGCATTGACCGCCCAGGGCGTCGACCTCTCCGGCGTGCGCCGCACCCGCGAGGCGCGCACGGCGCTGGCCTTCGTCTCCCGCGACGCCGACGGCGAGCGCACCTTCGACTTCTATCGTCCACCCGCCGCCGATCTGCTCTATCGCCTGGAGCACCTGCCGGCCGGGATCTTCGCCGAACCGGCGATCCTCCACCTGTGCAGCAACAGCCTGACCGACCCCGAGATCGCCGAGACCACCCTGGCCATGGCCGAGATGGCCGCCCGAGCCGGCTGCCTCGTCAGCGTCGACGCCAACCTGCGCCACAACCTCTGGGCCGAGGGCCGAGCCGACGCCGCCCTGGTCACCCGGCTGCTCGACACCGCCGACCTGCTCAAGCTGTCTCGCGAGGAGGTCGACGACCTGCGCGGCGACCATCCCGAGGAGGCCTGGCTGGCCGAGCGCCTGGCCGCCGGAGTCAAGCTGGCGGTGATCACCGACGGCGGCGGCGACGTGCGCGCCTTGGGCGCAGGGCTGTCGCTATCGGTCACGCCGCCGAACGTCGATCCCGTCGACACGACAGCGGGCGGTGACGCCTTTATCGGCGGGCTACTGGCAGCGCTGGCCGAGGGCGGCTTCGCGGAGGGCTGGCATCGCGACACGGCAAGCCTGGAAGCCGCGCTGGCCTTCGCCTGCCGCTGCGGCGCCCACGCCGTCACCCGTCCGGGCAGCTATGTCGCCCTGCCCACCCGGGACGATCTCGCCACAGCCTGATCGGCGGCGCGCCATCACGACAACGCCCGATGACGGAACAGTCATCGGGCGTTGTCTCGTCACCAGTGTCTTGTCACGAGTGCCGTGCCGGGAGGTCGCGGGGAAGGAAGACCGCGGGCGAGCGGCTCAGTCCATCACGCCATGGTGCTCGGCCAGCAGCCGGCGATAGCGCGCATGGACGCCCTGATAGGCCTCGACGCGAGCGGCGTCGGGTTCGGCCCGTGAACTCTCGTCGAGGCGGACCAGCCGCGCGCACAGCGCCTCCAGCGAGGCACCCGCAGAGCCCTCGCACCAGGCAGCCTGGATCGCCGCGCCCAGGGCCGCGGCATCGGTGATGTCGGGGCAGATTACCGGGGTGGCCAGGATGTCGGCGACCATCTGCCGCCACACCGCGCTCTTGGCCCCGCCGCCGATCAGGCGGATCTCGCTGGCGTCCCGGGCCAGCCCACCGAGCCGCTCGAGGCCATAGCGCAGGCCGAAGGTCGCCCCCTCGACCACCGCCCGGCACAGATTGGCCTGGGTGGCGTTGACGTCGGTCAGGCCCAGGAAACTGCCGGTGGCCTGGGGCAATGGCGGGACCCGCTCGCCGTTGAAGAACGGCAGCACCGTCACGCCCTCGGCGCCGATCGGCGCGGCGACGAGGCGCTCGCCGAAGGCCGCCAGGTCGAGGCCGAACATTTCGCGTACCCGAGTGGTCGCCGAGGTCACGTTCATGGTGCAGATCAGCGGCAGCCAGCCGCCGTGGCTGGCGCAGAAGTTGGCCACCTGGGCATCGTCGGCGACCACCGGCTCGGGTGAATAGGCACAGACCGTGCCCGAGGTGCCGAGGCTCAGCGTCACCAGGCCCGGGGCGATATTGCCGGTACCGATGGCCCCCAGCATGTTGTCGCCGCCCCCGCTCGAGACCACCACGCCCTCGGCCAGCCCCAGCTCACGGGCCAGCGCCGGCCGCAGCGTGCCGGCCGGCTCGCGGGAGCCAATCAGCCGCGGCAGCACGCGCTCCGGGTCGAGCTCCGGGGCGATCTCGGCCAGCACGTCCTCGCGCCAGCGGCGCGCGCGGGTATCGAAGTAGCCGGTGCCCGAGGCGTCGCCGGCCTCGGCGACCCGCTCGCCGGTGAGCCAGAAGTTGAGGTAGTCGTGGGGCAGCAGCAGGGTGGCGATGCGCCGATAGGCCTCGGGCCGGGCGTCGCGCAGCCAGGCCAGCTTGGAGGCGGTGTAGCCGGTCTGCAGCACCAGCCCCAGCCTGTCGAGGCAGCCGGCCTCGCCGCCCAGGCGCTCGACCAGGGCGGCGTTGTGCTCGGCGGTCTCGGTGTCGCACCACAGCTTGGCCGGGTGCACCGGTTCATCGGCGGCATCCAGGGCCACCAGGCCATGCTGCTGGCCGGAGACGCCAATGGCACGGATCGCTTGGGGCTCGATGCCGGCGCGCGCCACGGCGTCGTGGAAGGCGCCGCGAAAGGCCTCGATCCAGTCGGCGGGCGCCTGCTCGCGGCGCCCGCCCTCCCCTGCTTCCAGCCGGTGGGGCCGGCTCGCCTCGCCGAGGATTCGGCCGCCGTCGATGTCGACCACCACCACCTTGGTGCTCTGGGTCCCGCAGTCCACGCCGATGTACATCATGAGTCCTCTCGTTCGACCAGCGCCTCCAGCGTAGCGCGTGCGCCGTCACGATGCAGGCGCTCCAGCGCCCACAGGTAGGCCTCGCGGAAGCGCTCCTCGTCCGCCAGGTCGCCGAACAGCTCGCGATTGTCGATAAAGGCGGTGGGGACGTCATGCTGCCGGCCGGCAAGCGACATCAGCTCGTCCTTGAGGCGATCGACGACCTCGATCGGCTCGCCCGCCTCGTCGACGCCCTCGGCGTAGCGCGCCCAACTGGCCACCACCGCCGCGGCGCGGTGCAGCTCGCCGCCGCGGGCGAGCTGCTCGCGAATCACCGGCAGCAGCCACTTGGGAATCCGATCCGAGCTCTCGGCGCACAGCCTGGCCAGGGTGTCCTTGACCTCGGGGTTGGCGAAGCGCTCGATCAGGGTGCGGCGGTAGGCGTCGAGATCGACCCCGGGCAGCGGCGCCAGGGTCGGCGTCGCCTCGTGCGTCATGTAGCCGAGCAGGAAATCGACGAACAGCGGGTCGGCGCTGGCCTCGTGGGCATAGCGGTAGCCGGCCAGGGTGCCGAAGTAGCACAGCGCCTGGTGGCTGGCGTTGAGCAGGCGCAGCTTCATCAGCTCATAGGGCTCGACGTCCTCGACCACCTGCACCCCGGCCTCCTCGAAGGCGGGACGCCCGGCGACGAAGCGATCCTCGAGCACCCACTGGGTGAAGGGCTCGCAGACCACCGGCCAGGCGTCCTCGACGCCGAAGCGCGAGGCCAGCTCCTCGATATCGTCGGCGGTAGTCACCGGGGTGATGCGATCGACCATGGAATTGGGGAACGGCACCTCGGCCTCGACCCAGGCGGCGAGCGCCGCATCGCGGGCGCGGGCGAAGGCGGTGAACATGCGGTGCGCCACCTCACCGTTGCCCTGGATGTTGTCGCAGGACATCACCGTGAAGGGCGCGAGGCCGCGCTGGCGACGCCGCGCCAGCGCCTCGGTGATCAGCCCGAAGCTGGTGCGCGATGTAGCCGGCTCGGCCAGGTCATGCCGCACGTCGGGGTTGTCGAGATCGAACTCGCCCGTTACCGGATGAAAGTTGTAGCCGCCCTCGGTGACCGTCAGCGAGACGATGCGGATGGCCGGGTCGACCATCAGCTCGATCACCGCCTCGGGGTCGTCCGGGGCGTAGCGGTAGTCGATGATCGAGCCGATCACTCGCGGCTCGCGACGGCCATCGGGATGCTTGACCACCAGGGTGTAGAGGTGGTCCTGGGAAGCCAGTGCCTGCTGCATGCGCCGGTCGCCGGGCATCACCCCGACGCCGACGATGCCCCAGTCCAGCGCCTGGCCGCGGTTCATCAGGTCGTCGAGGGTCACCGCCTGGTGGGCGCGGTGGAAGCCGCCCACGCCGAAGTGAACGATGCCGGCGCTGACCGCAGCGCGGGCGTAGGACGGCCGGGCGACCTCCGGGGCCAGTCGGTCCAGCTGGGCGGTAGCGAGTCGGGTCATGTGACGTCTCCTGGCGCATATCGCGGTCAAATCGAAAGTGAGGTCGAGCGGCATTCAGTCGTCGGTGGCCCAGTGCAGGTCGGCGGCCACCGAGGCGGCCTTGATCAGGCGGGCATTGAGCATGTCCTTGTGGCGAGCGCGCTCGATGGCGCCGGCCGGATCCTGGCCCATCTCCCGCCAGCGCTGGATCAGCCGTGCCTCGAGCAACTCGTCGGGCACATCGAGGAACAGCGTCATGTCGAACAGCGGCCGCAGCGACGGCCAGGGGCCCTGGTCGAGCAGCAGGTAGTTGCCCTCGACGATCACCAGGCGATGCTCGGGGGTGATCAGCCGGCCTCCTGCCCGGGCCAGGTCCAGCGGCCGGTCGAACACCGGCACGGCGACGGGACGATCGGCGCGGCGGATGCGCTCAAGGTCGTGCTCGAGCCCGTCGCAGTCGAAGGTCTCCGGCGCGCCCTTGACGGGCACCAGCCCCCGGGGCTCGAGCACGGCGTTGTCGTAGTGGTAGCCGTCCATCGGCACCACCGCGGCGCTGCCGGGCTCGCGGGCGTTGAGCTCGCGGCACAGCCAGCCCGAGAGGAACGACTTGCCGGCGGCCGGTGGACCGGCCAGGGCGACGATGAAGCGCCGGCTCTCCCCCGCCGCCTCCAGCACCCGTGCCGCCACCTCATGGATATTTGGATTCATCGTTGTTCACGCCTGGTCAATCCATCATGTCTTCGCACCTCGCCGTGAATGCCATCGTGGGCGCTCACGGCCCGGCAACCCGGCTGTCAGGCACGCCTCTCTCTGGCAGGGCGCCTGACGGCGCCAATCGTTCAGCGAAGCTGAACTCCCACCATGCAACACCACCATGCCGCGCTTGGTCGTACAGCGGCTTCACACGGGTCTGCGTCGAAACCAAGCTGTCAGCTCATCCAGTTGCCGCCGTCGACATTAAGCGTCTGCGCCACTACGTAATCGCTGTCGTCACTGGCCAGGAACACCGCGGCGCCGGCGTGATCCTCCGGCCGCCCCATACGCCCAAAGGGCACCGCCTCACCCACCAGGCGCTTCTTCTCGCCTAGGGGGCGACCCTCGTAACGGGCGAACAGCGCATCGACCTCATCCCACATCGGGGTGTCGACCACGCCCGGGGCGATGCCATTGACGTTGATGCCGTGCTCGATCAGCGCCATCCCGCAGGACTGGGTGAGGCTGATCACCGCCGCCTTGGAGGCGCAGTACATGCTGACCAGCGGCTCGCCGCGGCGGCCGGCCTGGGAGGCCATATTGATGATCCTGCCGCCCCGGCCGCGCTCCACCATCGCTCGGGCCACCGCCTGCAGGGTGAAGAAGGCGCCCTTGACGTTGACGGCGAACTGCTTGTCGTAGCTCGCTTCGGTGACTTCGAGCACCGGGGCCATGTCGAACACCGCGGCGTTGTTGACCAGGATGTCGATGCCGCCGAAACGCCGGACCGTCTCCGCGACCATGGCGTCGATGGAGGCACGGTCGCAGACGTCCAATCGGATGCCCGCGACGCGCTCGCCACCGCCGAGGGCGGCCACGGCCTCGTCGATGGCCGCCGCGTCGATGTCGGCCATCACCACCCGGGCGCCCTCGGCGAGATAGCGTTCGGCGATGGCCAGGCCGATGCCCCGTGCGCCGCCGGTGATCACGGCGACTCTGTCGTGAAGTTTCATGCTGTCGTCCTCGGTGGAAGGTAGTCTCGGCTTATCGGCCCGCGGCCGTCCGGCGCGCCCGTTGCCACTGCGCCACCAGCGCGGCCAGTTCGTCCATGTGCGACATCACTCGCCAGGCTCCCGCCTCGCGCAGGCGCTCGGCCTGGCCCGGCGGCACGTGGCTGGCGCCGATGAAGCCGATCACCGTCATGCCAGCGCGGTGGGCGGCGGTGATGCCGGAGACGCTGTCCTCGACCACCAGACAGTCGTCCGGGGTACGCCCCAGGCGTGCCGCGGCGTGGCGATAGACCGCCGGATCCGGCTTGGGCTTCTCCACCTGGTCGGCGGTGAAGATCGGCGCCTCGCCCAGCCGCGCCGCGAGCCCGGTGGTCGCCAGCGACGCCAGCACGCGCTGGCGGCGGCTGTTGGAGACCACCGCCATCGGCAGGTCCAGCGCCGCGATGGCCCCGGCCACGCCGTCGATGGCGCGCAGCTCGTCGGCCAGGCGCGCCTCGATCTCGTCGTCGAGGCGGCCCAGGGCCTCGGGCGGCAGGCGATGGGCGCTCAGACCCTCGAGGTGCGCGAGGATGTCGGCGGTGGTCATGCCCAGCGCCTGGGCCAGCAGCCTCTCGACCTCGATGTCCGGCAGCCATTCGGCGAGCCGCTGGATCAGCGTGGCCTCGGCGATGGTCTCGCTGTCGACGAGCACGCCGTCGCAGTCGAAGATCAGGGTGTCCATGGGCATGCCCCTCATTCGCTGTCGGCGCTCGAGGCCACACGGTTGTCCTGGCGCTTCAGGCCGGCCAGGGGATGCGGCTCGAGGCTCGTCAGGGCCAGGCCGTCGGCGTCGAACAGGTGGGCACGTCCGGGCTCGAAGCCGAAGCGCAGCGTATCGTGGACGCGGTGGGCGACATCGCCGTCGGCCATGATGGTCACCGTCTGCTCGCCCATCCTCACGTAGAGCGATGTCTGGCCGCCCAGACGCTCGAGCACCTGGATCTCGCCGGACAGCGGCCCCTGGTCGTCGAGCACTAGATGCTCCGGCCGAATGCCGAGCTCCAGGGCCGCGCCCGCGGCCTGCCCCTGGCCATCGACCGGAACCCGGGTGACGTCCCCACCGGGCAGGCGCACGCTGACGCCCTCGGCGCCGGCCTCGGTGGCCTCCACGGGCAGGAAGTTCATCTTCGGCGAACCGATGAAGCCGGCCACGAAGCGGTTGCGAGGATGGTGATAAAGCGCCATCGGCGAACCCACCTGCTCGACCACCCCGCCCTGCAGCACCACGATCTTGTCGGCCATGGTCATGGCCTCGATCTGGTCGTGGGTGACGTAGATCATGGTGGCGTCGAGCTCCTCGTGGAGGCGCGCCAGCTCGATGCGCATCTGCACGCGCAGCGCCGCGTCGAGGTTGGAGAGCGGCTCGTCGAACAGGAAGATGCTCGGGTTGCGCACGATGGCGCGGCCGATCGCCACGCGCTGGCGCTGGCCGCCGGACAGCGCCTTGGGCTTGCGGTCGAGCAGCGGCTCGAGCTGCAGGATCCGGGCGGCCTCCAGCACCTTCTCCCGACGCTCGGCCTTCGGTACCCCGGCCAGGCGCAGGCTGAAGCCCATGTTGTCCTCGACGGTCATGTGCGGATAGAGCGCATAGCTCTGGAACACCATGGCCAGGCCACGGTCGGCGGGCCCCACCTCGTTGATGCGCTGGCCGTCGATGACGATATCGCCGGAGGTGGCGCTCTCGAGCCCGGCGATCATGCGCATCAGGGTCGACTTGCCACAGCCCGAGGGGCCGACGAAGACCACGAACTCGCGGTCGTTGACCTCGAGGTCGACGCCCTTGATGACGTCGGTCTCGCCGAAGCTCTTGGTGATCTGCTTGAGTTGAAGCGTGGACATCAGGGAATCCTCGTTATTTGACGGCGCCGAAGGTGAGGCCGCGGACCATTTGTTTTTGTGTGAGCCAGCCAAAGACCAGGATTGGTGCGATAGCCATGGTCGAGGCGGCGGAGAGCTTGGCCCAGAACAGGCCCTCGGGGCTCGAGAAGGAGGCGATATAGGCGGTCAGCGGGGCGGCCTGGGAGGAGGTCAGGTTGAGACTCCAGAAGGCCTCGTTCCAGCTCAGGATCACCGCCAGCAGGCCGGTGGACGCGATGCCCGGCAGGGTCAGCGGCAGCAGCAGGAACCACACCTCCTGCAGGGTGCCGGCGCCGTCCATGCGCCCGGCTTCGAGGATGTCCCTGGGCAGGTCCTTGAAGAAGGTGTAGAGCATCCACACCACGATCGGCAGGTTCATCAGCGTGTAGACGATGGTCAGCCCGAGGCGGGTATCGAGCAGGCCGACGTCGCGGAACAGCAGGTAGATCGGCACCAGCACCCCCACCGGCGGCAGCATCTTGGTGGACAGCATCCACAGCAGCGTGCCCTTGGTGCGCCTGGTCGGCAGGAAAGCCATGGCATAGGCCGAGGGAATCGCGATCGCGAGCGCCAGCAGGGTCGAGCCGAAGGACACCACCACGCTGTTCAGCGCGAAGTGGAAGTAGTTGGCGCGGCTCTGGACCTCGACATAGCTGTCCAGGGTCGGCGAGAAGACCAGGCTGGGATCGGCGACGGCCTCGGCCTCGGTCTTGAAGCCGGTCAGCACCATCCAGAAGATCGGGAAGAAGATCACCCCGGCGACGCTCCAGCCGAGCACGGTCAGCCACAGGCGGCGGCTGCGCAACGACGCGAACAGCGGGCTCGGCGTGGCCTGCGGCGTACTGCCGGCGGCGCTCATCGATTTGGTTCTTGCGGTGGTCATGGCGGCGCTCCCGTGTCAGTTGTCCAGGTTCCTGGCCACCATGCGGACCAGGAAGATGGCGACGATGTTGGCCAGCACGATCGCCACCACGCCGCCGGCGGAGGCCATGCCGACGTCGAAGTCGAGCAGCGCGCGGATGTAGATCAGGTAGGCCAGGTTGGTGGTGGCGAGGCCAGGGCCGCCGGAGGTGGTGACGAAGATCTCGGCGAAGATGGTCAGCAGGAAGATCATCTCGATCATGATCACCACGCTGATCGCCCGCTTGAGGTGCGGCAGGGTAATGAAGAAGAAGATCGCGATGGGTCCGGCGCCGTCCATGCGCGCCGCCTCGACCTGGTCGTCGTCCAGCGACTGCATGGCGGTGAGCAGGATCAGCAGCGCGAAGGGCAGCCACTGCCAGGCAACGATAATGATGATCGAGGTCAGCGGCAGCGACGAGAACCAGTCCAGCGCCGGCAGGCCCAGCGACTCGGCCAGCCAGGCCAGCACGCCGTTGGCCGGGTGCATCATCATGTTCTTCCACACCAGGGCGCTGACCGTGGGCATGACGAAGAACGGCGAGATGGCCAGCACCCGGGCGACACCGCGGCCCAGGAACTCCTGCTGGAACAGCACCGCCAGCAGGGTGCCGCCGACCACGGTGATCGCCAGCACCCAGCCGACCAGCAGCAGGGTGGTGCCGATCGCCGACCACAGCGCCGGGTCGGTGAACAGATATTCGTAGTTTTCGAGCCCGGCGAAGCCGGTCATGCCGGGCATCAGCAGGTTGTAGCGCTGCAGCGAGAACCACACGGTCATCGCCAGCGGCACTATCATCCACAGAAACAGCAGGGTGACGGCCGGCGCCTGGAGCGAGAGGGTACGCAGCCCCCCGACCGTGCGTCCGGAGGATCGTGTCTTGTTCATGATCTGACCCATGGGGAATGGAAGGTGGGTAACGGCCGGCCGGGGCCCTGCCCCGGCCGGCCCACGCGGCTCACTCGAAGTAGCCGGCACGTTCCATGGTGCGCTGGGTGGCGCGCTGGGCGGCCTGCAGGGCCTGCTCGACCGAGGTCTCGCCGGTCAGCGCCGAGGCCACCATCTGGCCGACCTGAGTGCCGACCGACTGGAACTCGGGGATGCCCACGAACTGCACGCCGACGTAGGGGTTGGGCTCCAGGGTCGAGTCGGTGGGATCGGCGCCCTGGATGGCGTTCAGCACGAAGTCGGCGAAGGGCGCGGCCTGCTGATAGTCGGCGTTCTCGTAGGTGGAGACCCGGGTGCCGGGCGGCACGCTGGTCCAGCCCTCGCGCTCGCCGACCAGCGCGATGTATTCCTGCGAGGTCGCCCAGGTAATGAACTCACGGGCCGCATCCTTCGAGTCGGACGAGGCCGGAATGCCCAACGCCCAGGACCACAGCCAGTGCGAGCCCTTGGGCGTCTCGGCCACCGGTGCCGGGGCGAAGCCGAGCTGGTCGGCCACCGTCGACTCTTCGGGGTTATAGAGCTTGCCCGCCGCCGAGGTGGCATCGACCCACATGGCACAGTTGCCGCGGGAGAACAGCGCCAGGTTCTCGTTGAAGCCGTTGGAGCTGGCGCCGGGCGGGCCGTATTCGCCCAGCAGGTCGACGTAGAAGCCGATCGCCTCCTGCCAGGCCGGGGAATCGATCTGCGGCTGCCAGTCCATGTCGAACCAGCGCCCGCCGAAGGTGTTCACCAGGGTCGAGACGAAGGCCATGTTCTCGCCCCAGCCCGGCTTGCCGCGCAGGCAGATGCCGTAGGTCTCGTTGTCTGGGTCGTGCAGCTGGCCGGCCCAGTCGCGGACCTGCTCCCAGGTCGGCTGCTCGGGCATCTCGATGCCTGCCTGCTCGAACAGGTCGCGGCGAAAGTAGAGCATCGAGCTCTCGGCATAGAACGGCAGGGCATGCAGGGTGCCGTCGTCGTCGCTCAGGCCATCGCGGACCGACTGCAGCAGATCGTCGACCCGGTAGTCGGCGGGCAGCTCGTCGAGCGGTGCCAGCCAGTCGCGCTCGGCCCAGATCGGCACCTCGTAGGTGCCGATGGTCATCACGTCGAACTGGCCGCCGCCGGTGGCGATATCGGTGGTCAGGCGCTGGCGCAGCACGTTCTCCTCGAGCACCACCCAGTCCAGGGTGATGTCCGGATGGGCCTGCTCGAAGGCATCGGTCAGGCTCTGCATGATCACCATGTCGTTGTTGTTGACGGTGGCCACGGTGATGGTCTCGGCCTGGGCGGCAGTGGCACCGGCCGCGGCCAGGCCGACGAGGGGGATCGCACGAGACAGCTTCATGGCATGCTCCTTGGTGGGAGGGTGTTGTGTTGTTGTCGGAAGTCGTGTCGCCGAAATGATCAATCTACTCATGTTTCGATCAAATGATCGAACACCGCCCCAAAAAAAGCAAAGCCATGGAAGTTAGACTTTCGGGTATATCGCAGAACGGTCCTACCGACGAGACGGCAGGCACATGGTGGGCGAGCGCCTGCGGGTCAGGCGCTCTCGCGGGCCGCCATCTCGGTGTCGACGATGAAGCGGGCGGCTTGCTCGTCGGTGACCAGGCCCTTCAGCCAGCCGCCGCGCAGGGCAGCGAGAATCGCGGGCCCCTTGTCGCGTCCGCCGGCCAGCGCCACCAGGGTCTGCTCGCGGAACATCTCCAGCGGCAGGCTGGTGACCCGCTGGCTGGTCGAGCAATCGACGAGCTCCCCCTGGGCATTCATCGGCCAGCCCAGCAGCTCGCCGACGGCGCCGCCGGAGATCAGTTCGTCGAGCTCGGCCTCGCTGATGAAGTGATCCTGGAACAGGGTCGCCTGACGATCGATGCGCCCCACGCCGACGAAGGCCGCCTCGGCCTGCCGGGCCACCTCGGTGATGGCCCGAAACAGCGTCTGCTCGCGCAGCGCCTCCTTCTCAGACACCGAGCCGGCGACCACCGGCGCCGGCAGCAGGAAACGCTCGCCGCCGGTCTTGTCGGCCAGGATCATCACGCCATCGTAGCGGTTGGCCGAGCCGTCTCGGGCCACGTTGCCGACCAGGGAGACGAAGCGATGCTGGGGACGGTCGATGCGGCTGAGCGCCTCCACCGTGGCGCGCACCGAGCGGCCGGTACCCAGCGACAGGGTCAGCGGCTCGCTGCGATCGAGGTAGCGGGAGAGCCGCTCGGCGGCGGCGACCGCCAGGTAGCGGGCTTCGCTGTCGGAGGTCCCGGCATCGGCGGGCGCCACGTCGCAGAACTCCAGGCCGAAGCGGCCGCGGATCGCCTCGGCCAGGGCCATGCAGTTGGCGATCGGATGGTCGACGCGGACCTTGACCAGGCCCTCCTGGCGGGCCAGCGCCAGCAGCCGCTGCACCCCGGGACGCGAGACGCCCAGCTGGGCGGCGATCTCGTCCTGGGTGCGGCCGCCGACGTACGACAGCCAGGCGGCACGCGCGGCCTGATCCAGCTTTACCTCGAACTTGTCCACGACTCGGCACTTCCTGCATGGCGGTGATCGGCAAAATCATCGCAAGCCTGCCCCGCCGGCACAATGCCCGTCGCCCGATCGCCTCAGGACGCCGCCGCCCGGCTCGCCTCGCTGCGCCAGCGCATCCGCCGCGGAATGACCTCACGCCCCAGTCGATGCTCGCCCCGGGCGGCGGCCAGCGCGCTGTCCAGCGCCGCCTCGGCCATGCGGTCGTGGTCCTGAACCGCGGAGTTGACCGCCAGCGGCAGGAAATCCAGCAGCCGGCTGTCGCCAAAGGTCGCCAGGCGCAGCGAATCCGGCAACCCGCCGGCCTCGAGCAGAGTGTCGAGCACGCCGTCGAACAGCGAATAGGAAGCGGTGACCAGCGCATCCGGCAGGCCGTGCTCGTCGAGCACGCGGCGCATCAGCCGGGCGCCCTCGGCGCGGTCGTAGCGCTCCCCCGCCAGCGACAGCGACCGCACGTCGCGTCCAGCGAGGGAGCGCAGGAAACCGCTGCGCCGCTCCTGGGTGATCGACAGCCAAGGCACCGCATCCAGCCACACCACCCGTGACACCCTATCTTCCAGCACCGAGGCGGCGAGCCGCTCGGCGGCCTCGGCGTCGTTGCTGACCACGCTGGCAAAGCGCCGGGCATCGAACCCCCGGTCGACGGCCACCACCGGAAGACCTTCGGCCTGCAGCTCGGCATAGAAGGCATCGTCCATGGGCAGGCTGCTGGCGGTGATCAGCACCTCGCAGCGCCGTGCCCGCAGGGCCAGCGCCAGGTCGCGCTCGACCTCCGGCCGGTCGTCGGAGCCGGCGATCAGCAGCTGGTAGCCCGCCTCCCGGGCGCCGCGCTCCAGCCGCTTGGCCAGCCGCGCGTAGGTCACGTTCTCCAGGTCGGGCACGATCAGCCCCAGGGTGCGGCTGGAGCCGCGCCGCAGGGCGGCCGCCTGGGGATCGACCCGATAGCGATGGCGGTCCACCACCGCCATCACCTTGTCGACGGTTTCCTGGCTGATGCGCCGTTTCTCGGCCTGGCCGTTGATGACGTAGCTGGCCGTGGTGCGCGACACCCCGGCCAGACGAGCGATTTCCGCGAGCGTCATGGACTCCCCCTAGACTGTTGGGAAGCATTCTACGCCGGACCGCCGCCCTGACGCCCCCTGCCAAAGTCGTAGATATTCGGCCTTGCCAAGCGAGGTGAAGCGATCCAGCATTCGTGGTACCGAAGGTGACACGATTCACCTAACGCATACAAGCCGCTGCAACGCCACGGGAACCACGGATGGCCCGGCGTCGCGCCCCGACGAACCGGAGACACCCATGTTGACGCTACGCCAGGAAGACGTCCTGCTCGGCTGCCGGGCCGAGCACTGGAGCGCCGCGCTGGACCAGGCCGCCGAATCGCTTCACGCCGCCGGGCTGGTCGCGCCCGAATACCGCGACGGCCTGCATGCCCGCGAGGCCCAGTCCTCGACCTTCCTCGGCAACGCCATCGCCATTCCCCACGGCACCCCGGAGAGCCGCGAGCACGTGCGCGCCACCGGCGTGCGGGTGCTGCAGTTCCCCGAGGGCGTCGAGTGGCACGACGGCCAGCGAGTTCACGTGCTGGTGACCATCGCCGCCCAGAGCGACGAGCACCTCGACATCCTGCGCCAGCTGACCCACGTGCTGGACCAGGACGGCATCGCCGAGCGCCTGGCCGGCGCCGAGCAAGCCGCCGAGATCGCCGAGCTGCTGTCGAAGGCGGTAGTCGAGGCGCGGCTGGACGCCGCCACCCTGTGCCTGGGCTTCCCCGCCCGCGACCACCGCGAGCTGGCGCTGGCCGGCGCCGCTCGACTGCGCCAGGCCGAGTGCGTCGACGCCGCCTTCGTCGCCGCCGTGGCCGAGGCATCGCCGCGTTCGCTCGGCCGCGGCCTGTGGCTGGTGGCCAGCGACCGCGGCGTCGAGGTGCCGGCGCTGGCCCTGGCGACCCCGGCCGAGGCCCTGGAGGCCGACGGCTCCCCCATACAAGGCGTATTTTGCCTGGCCGCCCAGGGCCAGGCCCACCGCGGCCTGCTCGAGCGGATCCTCGCCCTGCTCGACGGCGACGCCCCCGAGACCCTGCATCGACTCGACGCCGACGCCCTGCTGGCGAGGCTGGCAGGCGAGTCCGCCGCCGCCAGCCAGCGCCTGGCCACGGTGCTCAACGCCCACGGCCTGCATGCCCGCCCGGCCAAGCAGCTGGTCCAGGTGGCCCGCGCCCAGGGCACCGCGGTGCGCGTGCGCCTGGCCGAGGGCGGCTACGATGCCGTCTCGGCCGCCAGCCTGACCAAGGTCATCAACCTCGGCGCCCGCCGCGGCCAGCGGCTGATCTTCAGCGCCGAGGGCGGCGCCGCCGAGGCCGCGCTGGACGCGGTCTGCCAGGCCGTGGCGGACGGCCTCGGCGAGCACGTCGAGCCCTTCGACGCCTACCGCGAGCCGGTAACGATGGAACAAGAGGACGCCCCGGCCCTCGAGCCGCTGGCCGACGACGTCGCCCATCCCGCGGTGGCCGCCTCGCCGGGCCTGGCCATCGCCCCGGCCTTCGTGCTGACCACGCCGAGCTTCGACTACCCGTCCCGCGCCAGCGACCCGGCCGCCGAGCGCCGCCGCCTGGACGATGCCATCCGCGAGGGCGGCGAACAGCTCGAGGCGCTGATCGGCCAGGCCCGCGGCGGCGAGGTCTCGCAGATCCTGTCGATGCACGAGGAGATGCTCGGCGACCCCGAACTCCACCAGGCCGCCCGCGAGGGCATCGACGAGGGCGCCTCCGCCGAGGCCGCCTGGTGGGAGGCGATCGACACCGCCGCCCAGGCCCAGGAGCGCCTGGCCGACAAGCTGCTCGCCGAGCGCGCCGCCGACCTGCGCGACGTGGGCCGCCGCGTGCTGGGCATCCTGTGCCGGGTCGAGCTGCCCGACCCGCCGGACCACCCCTACATCCTGGTCACCGACGACATCGGCCCCTCCGACGTGGCGCGCCTCGACACCAGCCGGGTGCGCGGCCTGCTGACCGCCCGCGGCGGCGCCACCGCCCACAGCGCCATCCTGGCCCGGGCGCTGGGCATCCCGGCCGTGGTCGGGGCCGGCGAACGCATCCTGCTGCTCGACAACGGCACCGAGCTGATCCTCGACGGCGAGCGCGGTCGCGTGACCCCGAGTCCCGCCGCCGAGCGCCGCCAGGCCGCCGAGCAGCGCCTGGCCGAGCGCCGGCGCCGCGAGGCCGAGGCCTGGGAGGCCCGCTTCGAGGAGGCGCGCACCCGCGACGGGCACCGCGTCGAGGTGGCCTCGAACCTCGGCAACACCGCCCACGCCGCCGATGCCGTGGAGCGCGGCGCCGAGGGCGTCGGCCTGCTGCGCACCGAGTTCCTGTTCATGGCCCACGCCCAGCTGCCCGACCTCGACACCCAGGTCGCCGAGTACCGCGAGGCCCTCGACGCCCTGGACGGCCGCCCGCTGGTGGCCCGCACCCTGGACGTGGGCGGCGACAAGCCGCTGCCCTACTGGCCGCTGCCCCAGGAGACCAACCCCTTCCTCGGCCTGCGCGGCATCCGCCTGGCGCTGACCAAGCCCGAGGTACTCGAGACCCAGCTCCGCGCGCTGCTGATGGCCGCCGCGCCCTCGACCGAACCGAAGCGCGAGGCCAAGCCGCTGCGCATCATGCTGCCGATGGTCAAGGATGTGGCCGAGTTCCGCGCCGCCCGCGCCATCCTCGACCGGCTGCTCGAGGAGCTGCCGGTCGGCGAGCGCAGCGACGACGTCCAGCTCGGGGTGATGATCGAGGTGCCCTCCAGCGCCCTGCTGGCGCCGACGCTGGCCGCCGAGGTGGACTTCTTCTCGGTGGGCACCAACGACCTGACCCAATACACCCTGGCCATCGACCGCGACCACCCCGAGCTCTCCGCCCAGGCCGACGGCCTACACCCCGCGGTGCTCAAGCTGATCGAGATGACCGTGGCCGCGGCCCACGCCGAGGGCAAATGGGTCGGGGTGTGCGGCGAGCTGGCCAGCGACGCCACCGCGGTGCCGGTGCTGGTCGGTCTCGGCGTCGACGAGCTCTCGGTCAGCGCCCGCCAGGTGCCGCTGGTCAAGGCGCGGCTGCGCGAGTTCGATCTCGAGGAGGCCCGTGCCCAGGCCGCGCTGGCGCTGGCCCAGGCCACCGGCGAGGCGGTCCGCGACGCCCTGGAGGCCCGCTGATGGCTCGCCTGCTGACCCTGACCCTGAATCCCGCCCTGGACCTCTCGGTGTCGCTTTCGCGCCTGGCCCTCGGCGAGGTCAACCGCACCCGCGAGACCCACCTCGAGGCCGCCGGAAAGGGCGTCAACGTGGCCCGGGTGCTGGCCGCCCTCGGCCATGAGGTTTGCGTCTCGGGCTTCCTGGGCGCCGATAACGATGGCTCCTTCCTGCGTGCCTTCGAGACGCTGGGGCTCAGCGACGCCTTCCTGCGCGTGCCCGGCGAGACCCGCATCAACGCCAAGCTCGCCGAGGCCGACGGCCGGGTCACCGACATCAACGGCCCCGGACCGGCCATCGACGCCGACGCCTGGCAGGCGCTGCTCGACCGGCTCGATGAGCTGGCCGCCGATGCCTCCCGTCGCCCGGCAGCGGTGGTGATCGCCGGCAGCCTGCCACCCGGCGTCTCGCCCGGCGGGCTGGCCGAACTGATCGCGCGGCTGCGCGGCGCCGGCCTACCGGTCTGGGTGGACACCAGCGGCGCGGCGCTGGAGGCCGCCATCGACGCGCGCCCCACCGCCGTCAAGCCCAACGAGCATGAACTCGCCGCCTGGGCCGGCACGCCGCTCGACAGCCACGCCGCTCGTCTCGACGCCGCCCGTCGCCTGCACGCCGCCGGCATCGAGGAGGCGGTGCTCTCCGCCGGCGCCGAGGGCGTGCTGTGGGTCAGCCGCCGCGGCGCCTGGCAGGCCGTCCCGCCGCCCATGCCGGTGGCCAGCACGGTAGGTGCAGGCGACACCCTGCTGGCCGCCCTGCTGCACGGGGTGCTCGAAGGCCACGCGCCCGACGAGACGCTGCGCCTGGCCGCCGCACTGTCCGCCGATGCGGTCCGCCATCTCGGCGTGGGTAACGCCCGCGCCGCCGATTTCCCGTCACTCCAACAACAGACGCGCGTCCACCGCCTGGCCGGTGACGACGCCGGGGGAGCCCTTGCATGAACGCCATCCTCATCACCGCCTGCCCCAGCGGCCTGGCCACCACCTTCCTCGCCGCCCGGCGCCTCGAGCAGGCCGCCGAGCGGCTCGGCTGGCAGACCACCGTGGAGATGCACGGCGAGCTTGCGCCGGTGCAGCCGGTCTCGGCCGAGACCATCGAAGCCGCCGATCTCGTCGTCGTGGCCGCCGACCACGTACCCGACCCGCAGCGCTTCGCGGGCAAGCGGCTGTTCCGCGCCGCCATCGACCAGGCGCTGCCCGACCCCGGCGGCTTCCTCACACGCGCCGAGCGCGAGGCCGAGACCTTCGAGCCCGGCGACGCGGCAGCTGCCGCCAAGCCAACCACCGCCGCGCCCGGCGGCCAGCGTATCGTCGCCGTGACCGCCTGCCCCACCGGGGTGGCGCATACCTTCATGGCCGCGGAAGCCCTCAGTGAAGCAGGGAAATCTCTCGGCCATGCGATCCGGGTGGAAACCCAGGGCTCGGTGGGCGCCCAGGACCAGCTCACCGACGAAGAGATCGCGGGCGCCGACGTGGTGATCCTGGCCTGCGACATCGAGGTCGATCCCACCCGCTTCGCCGGCAAGCGGATCTACCGCACTTCCACCGGCAGCGCGCTGAAGAAGTCCCGCCAGACCATCGAGGCGGCGCTGGCCGAGGCCGCGGTGGAAGATGGCAGTGCGCCCTCGGGCGGCGGCGAGGCCAGGAAGAGCCTCAAGGAAAAGGGCGTCTACAAGCACCTGCTGACCGGGGTGTCCTTCATGCTGCCGATGGTGGTGGCCGGCGGTCTTCTGATCGCGCTGTCGTTCGTGTTCGGCATCGAGGCCTTCAAGGAGGAAGGCAGCCTGCCCGCCGCGCTGATGCAGATCGGCGGCGGCACGGCGTTCGCGCTGATGGTGCCGGTGCTGGCCGGCTACATCGCCTACTCCATCGCCGACCGCCCCGGCATCGCCCCGGGCATGATCGGCGGCATGTTGGCCTCCAACATCGGCGCCGGCTTCATCGGCGGCATCCTGGCCGGCTTCCTGGCGGGCTACGCGGCCAAGGCGGTGACCCGCTACGTCAAGCTGCCGGCCAGCGTCGAGTCGCTCAAGCCGATCCTGATCATCCCGCTGCTGGCCAGCCTCGTTACCGGCCTGACCATGATCTACATCGTCGGCGAGCCGGTGGCGGCGATCCTCTCGGGGCTGACCGAGTTCCTCGAGAACATGGGCTCCACCAACGCGCTGCTGCTAGGCGGCCTGCTCGGCGCCATGATGTGCTTCGACATGGGCGGGCCGGTGAACAAGGCCGCCTACACCTTCGGCGTCGGCCTGCTGGCCTCCGAGACCTACGCCCCCATGGCGGCGATCATGGCCGCGGGCATGGTGCCAGCGATCGGCATGGGCATCTCGAGCTTCGTGGCCCGCGCGAAGTTCTCGGAGCCCGAGCGCGAGGCCGGCAAGGCGTCGTTCGTACTGGGGCTGTGCTTCATCACCGAGGGAGCCATTCCCTTCGCCGCCAAGGACCCGCTGCGGGTGATCCCGGCAAGCATCGTCGGCGGTGCGGTGACCGGCGCGCTGTCGATGCTGTTCGGCGCCAAGCTGATGGCGCCCCACGGCGGCATCTTCGTGCTGCTGATCCCCAACGCCATCACCCCGGTGGCCTGGTACCTGCTCGCCATCCTCGCCGGCAGCCTGATCACCGGGCTGGGCTATGCGGCGCTCAAGCGCGGTGACCAGGCGGTAGCGGTCGAGGCCAGCGCCTGAAGCCATCGGAACGGATCATCGTGCTGACCACGAAGGGCAGGCCATCGGCCTGCCCTCTTCTGTTTGGTAATAACGTGCCAGTTCATCGGGCGTCGGGCACTGCCGCGAAGCCGTGAGGGACGCGATGCGAAAAAAAGCCGGACGCCATGAAACCGGGTAGGCTCCGGCGTCGTATGTCCAAGACGGGTGTGGATGACTCTTCGCCCTGCGTGACACACCGAAAGACCACGCGCAATGCATCGCGCCCTGTCGGCGAATGTCTCGCCGGCGGCACAGGAAAACGGCTTGGAGGCTAGATTCCCATGGCACACGAAGCGCAATACGACAATGTCCAAGGTCTTTACATCGCCTATTTCGGTCGGCCGGCCGACCCGGAGGGCCTCGACTTCTGGGCCAGGCAAGCGGTCCAGGATGAAAACGGCATCGGCGGCATCATCCAGAGGTTCGGTGACGCGGCCGAGTTCGATCAGCGCTACGGCGACCTCTCCTCCCAGGACCTGGTGCTGACCTTCTACCAACAGCTGTTCGGTCGCGACCCGCGGGAGACCGGGGACCAGGCCGGCCTGGACTACTGGGTCGGGCGCCTGGACGGCGGTCATGTCGAGCCCATGGAAGTGGCCTTCGCCATCCTGGAAGGGGCCACCGGCGCCGACGTCACGGTCGTGGAAGGAAAGAAGGAGGTCGCGGGCTACTATTCGGCGAACGTGGCCCAGGGCGATTTCGATCTGGACTTTTCCACTGCGCTGCTGGCAGGCATCGACGGGATGGCGACCCCGGCGGACGTGGAAGACGCCAAGATCGCCGTCGATACCCAGGCCCTCCCCGAGGAGTTTACCGAGCTGACGATCGACCCCGACACCTTGGTGGGGGACGTCGACGACGACACCTTCGTAGCGACCGCCGGCCAGGATGGCGTCGGCGAGCCGGCCAACACGCTACAGAGCGAGGATGTCCTGACGGGAGGCGACGGTGACGACGCCTTGCACGCGACCCTGGTGGAAACGGGCGTGACCGCGGCGCCGACGCTGAACGGCATCGAGCACGTGCAGGCGCGCTTCGCGGCCGAAGGCGGAGCGACGCTGGACCTGTCCAATGCCAATGGCGTCGGCTCAGTGGGCGTCGTGCGCAGCACGGCACCCGGCTTCGTGACCAATGTCGGGACCATCGACCGCTTCAGCGTGGCCAACCAGGACCAGACCGTCGGCTTCGAGAGCTCGGCCGTGACGGCCTTCACGCTCTCGATCGGCAACGTGACGGCCCAGGCCGATGGCGACCTGGCGGTCGTGGATTTCGATGATATCCAGGCACGCGACATCACCGTCGATGCGCACAATGCCACGGCCGCCCTGGGGCTGGCGAACATCACGCGCGATGCCGATGGCAATCCGGTCACCGAGGCCAGCACCCTGGAAACCCTGACCGTCAATGCCACGGGCGACAATACCCTGGGCATCACCGGGACGGGCAACACCACGACCCTCAACATCGCCGGCGATGGCAACCTCACGCTGGTGACGGGCGCGGTGAACTCGGGGCCGGACGTCAATCCCGTTGATGGCCTGGACCTGGCGACGGAGTTCACCGGCGGCGCCTTCGACGCCCTGGAGACGCTCGATGCCTCGGAAGCCGGCGGCAATATCAGCGTGACCGCCGGTGCCGCGCTGACGAGTGCCACGCTGGGCGATGGGGACGACTCCCTGAGCATCGATGAAAGCCACGGTGACAACGCCGGCGCCGCGATCCGAGGGGGAGGCGGCGATGACACCCTGAGCGGCGGCAGCGGCGATGACCTGATCGTCGGGGGGAGCGGCGACGACACCCTGATGGGAGGCGACGGCGACGACATCTTCGGCGGCCTGGGCGGCGACGACATCGTGACGGGTGGCGCCGGTAACGACGAGTTCCACTTCGATGCCGGCACGGGTACCGACGAAATCACGGATTTCGATGTCGATGCCGACGTCATCTCCTTCCTTGATACCGATGAGGGCGCCATCCAGTTTGCCAACTCGCAGACGGGTGACGTGCGTGGCGACGGCGACCTGGCCATGGCCGACTTCCAGACGCGCGCCTCCCTCGCCGACACCCAGGCCATGGATGACCAGAAGGTCGTCATGCTGGAAGGCGACGTCACCGACGACCGGCTCGCCAACGACATGGGCGCCGCTGCCGAGTTCTATCTGGTGGCGAACAGCGGCGGCAGCGCACAGATCTACTACGACGACGACTGGTCCGACGCCGCGGGACGCGAGCATGTGGCCACCCTGACGGGCATCAATACCGCCGACCTCGGCGTCGAGAACTTCGATGTGTACTGAAGCAACGTCTGGCAGCCTGCCCCCCCTGAGGGCCGCGGCATCGTCAATTACCTGAAGGGGCCCCAGGGCCCCTTTCTTGATGCCGCCAGGGCATGAAACCAAAAAAAAGCCCCGACCGAATGGCCGGGGCGCAAGGACAGCGACTGGCTGTCGAGAGAGAACCCGATGGGGTCGTGAAAACTCAGTGGTGGAAACGCTCTGCGGCCTCGCGAGCCAGGCGCTGGATGGCGTCCCAGTCCTCGGCCTCGACCAGCGACTTGGGTGTCAGCCAGGAGCCGCCCACGCACATCACGTTGGGCAGCGTCAGATAGTCGTCGGCATTGTCCAGGCTGATGCCGCCGGTGGGGCAGAAGCGCGCCTCGGGGATCGGTCCGGCGAAGGCCTTGAGGGCCTTGGCGCCGCCACTGGCCTCGGCGGGGAAGAACTTGAAGCGACGATAGCCGAACTGCCAGCCGATCATCAGCTCGGAGACGGTAGCCACGCCGGGCAGCATCGGCACCGGACTGGACACGCCGTAGCGGTAGAGGGCCTCGGTGGTGCCCGGGGTCACCACGAAGTCGGCGCCGACCTGCTCGGCCTGGCGATACTGGGCCGGGGTCAGCACGGTGCCGACGCCGACGCTGGCCTGGGGCAGCGCTTCCTTGATGCGCCGGGAGGCCTCCAGGGCACAGTCGGTGCGCAGGGTGACTTCCAGGACGCTGAGGCCGCCTTTCACCAGGGCGGTGGCCAGGGGCACGGCATCCTCCACGCGCTGGATGGCCAGCACCGGGATCACCTCGGCCTTGAGGCAGATGCTGTCGATCTCGGTAGTGCGGGTGGACGGCAGCTGTTTGTCGATGGTCATGTCGTGGCTCCTGAAAGGGTCCGGGGGCGACTCAGGGCGCCCAATAGGTGGCCAGCGGGCAGGCCAGGAAGGCGCGGATCGGCAACTCGCGAACGTCGTCACCGGCCAGGGCTCGGGCCAGTACGCTGCGCTTGTCGCCACCGGTGATATGCAGAACATGGCGGCGCGCCTGGTGCAGGCGATCGGCGCTCAAGGTGATACGGGGCTGGGGCTGGCTGGGCGTACGCACGGCCACGACCGGCTCGGCGGTGGACAGCGCCAGCTCCAGTTCCCGGCTGTCGGGGAACAATGAAGCGGTGTGGCCGTCGCCGCCCATGCCCAGGATCACCGCGCTGGCCGGCCAGGCAAGACCCTCGATCCGCCCGGCCACCGCCTCGACGCCCTGCTCGGGCGTGGAGTCCTCGGTGGTCAGCGGCACGAAAGTCGCCGCAGCGGCCGGGCCCTGCAGCAGGTGCTCGCGCACCAGGCGGGCGTTGCTGTCGGAGGCCGACTCGGCCACCCAGCGTTCGTCGGCCAGGGTCACGTCGATGCGCGGCCACGGCAGCTCCATGGCGGACAGGGCGGTGAAGAATGGCACCGGGGTCGAACCGCCGGAGACCACCAGCAGGGCGCGCTCCTGCTCGGCCAGATCGGTCCGCAGGGCCTCGGCCACCGCCTCGGCGAGCTGGTGGGCCAGGCATTCGCGGGGCGTCGGGTTGGCATCGCTCATGTCAATCATCCTCGTACCGACGGGGTCAATAGTCTTCATACCAGCTGCGGCCGTCTTGCGTGATCATCGCGATCGAGGCCACGGGGCCCCAGGAGCCGGCGGGATAACGCCGCGGCGGCTCGTCGCGATCGGCCCAGGCGGCGATCAGGCTGTCGCACCAGTGCCAGGCGTGCTCGACCTCGTCGCGGCGCACGAACAGGTACTGCTGGCCCTTCATGACCTCGAGCAGCAGGCGCTCGTAGGCGTCCGGGATTCGGGTCTTGGGAAAGGCGCTGTTGAAGTCAAGATGCAGCGGACCGCGGCGCAGACGCATGCCCTTGTCCAGACCGCTGTCCTTGGTCAGCACCTCCAGCGCGATGCCCTCCTCGGGCTGCAGGCGGATCACCAGCTTGTTGGCGGCCAGGGCGCGCTGATCGGGATCGAAGATGTAGTGCGGCTGCTGACGGAAATGGATGACGATCTGCGACAGCTTCTCCGGCATGCGCTTGCCGGTGCGCAGGTAGAACGGCACCCCTGCCCAGCGCCAGTTGGCCACCTCGGTCTTCATCGCCACGAAGCTCTCGGTGTGGCTGGCGCGATTGGCGCCCTCCTCGTCCAGGTAACCGGGCACGGCCTGGCCGTCGATGGTGCCGGCGATGTACTGGCCGCGCACCACGTCGCGTCCCAGCATGTCATCGGTGAACGGCTTGAGCGCCTTGAGCACCTTGACCTTCTCGTCGCGGATGGCATCGGCATCGAGGTTGGCCGGCGGGTCCATGGCGATCAGGCAGACCAGCTGCAGCAGATGGTTCTGCACCATGTCACGCAGCTGACCGGCGTCGTCGAAATAGCCCCAGCGGCCTTCGATGCCGACCTTCTCGGCCACGGTGATCTCGACGTGGGAAATGTGGTTCTGGTTCCACTGGGTGCCGAACAGCGGGTTGGCGAAGCGCAGGGCGATCAGGTTCTGAACCGTTTCCTTGCCCAGGTAGTGGTCGATGCGATAGACGCGGGACTCGGGGAAGACCGCGCCGATGGCATCATTGATCTCGGCCGAGGAGGCCAGGTCATAGCCGATCGGCTTCTCCACCACGACTCGGCTTGCCTCGTCGAGGCTGCCGCTGGCTTGCAGGTGGTGGCAGATATCGCCATAGATCTTCGCGCCCACCGACAGGTAGACCACCATGGGCTGCGCCGACCCCTGCCGCCACTCGCGGATGGCGGCGTAGCCCTCGGGCTGGGTGAAGTCGAGCTGCAGGAAGTCGAGCCGGGCCAGGAAGCGGCCCAGCGACTCGCGGTCCAACTCCTCGGCTTTGACATGAATCTTGAGGGATTTTTCGACGCGCGCCTTGAAGGCATCGGCGTCCATTTCCTGGCGCGCCAGGCCCAGCAGCCGGGTGGCGGGATCCAGCAGCCCCTCACGTTCCAGGTGGAAAAGCGCGGGAAACAGCTTGCGCTGGGCCAGATCGCCGAGCGCCCCGAACAGGGCCAGGTCGATAGCCGTACCGGAATCCCCGGAGGAAAGCGCCGCCTCGGGCCGCTTGTGTTGACTCATGTCCGCCCCCATCTGGTTAACTTAACAAAATACTAGCCTATTGCGCCCGCTATCTCCAAAAATATTCTGTAAGATTACTACTAAAAGGGGAGGCAGTGACGCCCCCTGGTGGCCCTGCCCCCTACGCGCGCGCTAGGATAGTGAGCATAATGTAGTTAAATCACCACATCATATCGACACACCCGGGGAGCGGCCACGCCGCCCCGCATTACGGAGACCCTCTCGCGCATGGTCAGTCATGATCTGCTGGACCGCATCCGCCGTCGCCTCGATGAGCTCAATCGATCCGAGCGCAAGGTCGCCGACGTCATCCTCGCCGACCCGGCCGCCGCCACCAGCATGAGTATCGCCAGCCTGGCCCATGCGGCTTCGGTCAGCGAGCCCACGGTCAACCGCTTCTGTCGCAGTTTCGACGCCAAGGGCTATCCGGACTTCAAGATCAAGCTGGCCCAGAGCCTGGCCGGCGGTACCCCCTACGTCAGCCAGGCGGTTGAGCCCGGCGACGCCGCGGGCGAATACACCGGCAAGATCTTCGGCGCCACCATCGCCGCCCTGGACATCGCGCGGCGCGAGGTGGACTCGACCCGGGTGGAGCGGGTGGTCGACTACCTGACCCAGGCCAAGCAGCTGCACTTCTTCGGCCTGGGCGCCTCAGGGGCCGTGGCCCAGGATGCCCTGCACAAGTTCTTTCGCTTCAACATCCCGGTGTCGGCCTACATCGACGTGCTGATGCAGCGCATGGTCGCTGCCGCCTGCCACACCGGCGACGTGGTGGTGATTCTCTCCTACACCGGCCGCACCCGCGAGCTAGTCGACATCGCCCGCCTGGCCCGCGAAAACGGCGCCGTGGTGCTGGGCATCACCGCCCCGGAGTCGCCGCTGTCCGCCGAGTGCACCGAGACGCTCGAGGTCTCGGCCCCGGAAGACACCGACCACTATATGCCGATGACCTCGCGGATGATTCAACTGGCGCTGATCGACGTGCTGGCCACCGGCGTGACCCTGCGGCGCGGCGAGGACTTCCTGCCTCACCTCAAGAAGATCAAGGACAGCCTGCGCGATACCCGCTATCCGATGGGCGACGCCGGATAACGAAGATTTCCAGCTCCTGACATTTGCTGGTTGAGGATGGGCTGACCCGGCAACAAGCCTCCGCGAGGACGCTGTAAACCCATCCCTGGGCGCTTCTTTTGCCATCCATGGCAAAAAAACCTCGCTTCGCCTTGTCCCCGGCGCCCATGAGAGATGGCCGGTATCAGCTCAATCGCAACGGCGGCTCGGCGAGCCCCGGCACCGGAAGGTCGGCGACGAAGAGATCGCCGACCCCGGGCTCGCGGGCCCGCTGCTCGTCACTCATGCCCTCCCGGGCGGTGGTGATGTAGAGCGAGGCCAGCCCCTCGCCGCCGAAGGCCGGGCATGAGGGTTGAGACGTAGGAACGGAGACCGCGCCGATCTCGCGACCCTCGCGGTCCAGGCGCACCACCTTGCCGGCGCCCCACAACGCCAGCCACATGGCGCCTTCGGCGTCGATCACCGCGCCGTCGGGATTGCCCTCGCGCCGGGTGAAGTCCAACCACGGCTCTGGCTCACCGACCGGCCAGCCCTCGGCGTCCAACGCCCAGCGATAGACGATGCCGCGGGCCGTGTCGGCGAAGTGGGCATGCTCGCCCTGGGGCGAGAAGCAGATCGCGTTGGGAATCGTCAGCCCGGTTCTGAGACGCACCAGCTCGCCGCGATGCAGCCGGTAGAGGCTGCCGGCGTCGGGCTCGGCGGCCTTGCCCATGCTCGACAGCCACAGGCTGCCGTGGCGGTCCACCCGAGCATCGTTGCTGCGGGTGACGGCGTTGTCGGCCTCGAAGCCCATCAGTCGCTCGATCGTGCCGGAGGCGGGGTCCAGCCGGCTCAGGCGATCCTCGCCCACCACCAGCAGGCTGCCGTCGTCCAGCGGCGCGGCCAGCGAGGCCATATGATCGAGTTCGATGGTGCCCGTCTCGCCGCTTGCCACCTCGAGCCAGTGCAGCCGCTTGCCAAGGATGTCGCACCACACCAGCCGGCCGAGCGCGGCGTGCCACAGGGGCCCCTCGCCGAGCTCACAGCCGCTGGCCACCGCAACACGAACCGTATCGCTCATGCTGCAGGCCCCGCAGCCTGCCAGGCCTCGATCAGCGCGCGCGCCCGCTCGCCGACCTCATCGGCGCTGAGGCCCGGCCGGTAGAGGGCGCTGCCGAGCCCGGCGCCGTTGACGCCGGCGGCCCGCCACTGGGCGAAGTTGTCGACGCCGATGCCGCCCACGGCATAGAGTTCGGTGCCCGGCGGCAACACGGCGCGCACCGCCTTCATGCCCTCCAGGCCGACCTGCACCGCCGGGAACAGCTTGAGCGCCGTGGCGCCGGCGTCCAGGGCATCGAAAGCCTCGGAGGGCGTGACGATGCCGGGATAGGACGCCATGCCCAGCCGACGCGTCTCCGCGATCACCGCCGGACGGCAGTTGGGCGACACGATCAACCGGCCGCCAACGGCATGGACGTCACGCACCTGTTCAGGCGTCAGCACGGTGCCGGCACCCACCGCGGCGCGATCGCCCAGCGCGGAGACCAAGCGGCGGATACTCTCCAGCGGCTCGGGAGAGTTCAGCGGCACCTCGAGACGGTCGAGGCCGGCGGCGAGCAGCGCCTCGCCAACGTCGACGGCCTCGTCAGGCGTGATGCCGCGCAGGATACCGATCAGCGGAAGGGACATGGAACAAGGCTCCTGTTCAGTCATGGTCAATGGCAGCGTGCTCGAGAGCGGCGTGGGCCAGGCCGAGGCCGGCCAGCACCGCGCGCTGGTTGGCGATGATCTCGCTGGCATGGCCCAGCGCCGAGAGCGCCAGGGCGTAGCGGCGGCACAGCGCCTCGCCGCCGATCAGCCGCACGGTCTGGCCCGTGGTGAGATCGCGGCAGGCGCCGGCCAGCTCCAGGCCGATGGCGAGCCCGGAGAGCCTGGCCGCCAGCACGGCACCACGGGCCTCGCCGCCCGGCAGGGTGTCGTCGAGCAGATCCATGGCGCGCAGCCCGAACAGCCGTTGAGTGAAGGCCTCCGGCGCGTCGACCGCCTCCGACACAGCGGCAGTGAAGGCCCCGTGGCAAGCGGCATCTCCGAGATCGTCCTCACCCAGCGAGTGGGCCAGCACCGAGCGTTCGGCCAGCAGGCGATAGAGCTCGCCGGTCATGTAGGTGTGGAAGCCCCGCACGCGGCCGTCCTCGAGCGTCGCCCACTTGGCATGGGTGCCGGGCAGGCACACCGGGCCGGAGACGCCGGGCTCGAGGGCCGCCAGCCCCGCGAGCTGGGTCTCCTCGCCGCGCATCACGTCGAAGCCGCCGGCGTCCGCGCCCTGGCACAGGCCCGGCAGCAGGCGCACGTCGAGGCGCGGATCCTCGGTGGCCGGGCGCACCGCGCCCTCGGCCAGGGCATCGAGCGCGGTGGGCACCGGGCGATACGGGGCCTCGCGCCAGCCCTGGCGGGCGCCGGCCATGCCACACACCAGCACCTTGATGCGGCCCTCGACGGGCAGCCAGTCTCCGATGACGGCCAGCAGCGCCGGCTCGTAGTCGGCCGGAGCGAGGCCCAGCATGCCGCGCGCGGCCTCAGCTTCGGCCAGCGCTTCGCCGCCCGCGTCCATGGCCCAGGCACGCAGGTTGCTGGAGCCCCAGTCGACGGCGACCCAGACCAGCTGCGTGGGTATCGATATGGTCATGGCGGCCTCCCCTACCATTCGGCGATCGAGCCGTCTTCATGGGTCCACACCGGATTGCGCCAGCGATGGCCCACCTTGGCCCGCTCCTCGACGAAGGCCTCGTCGATCTCCACCCCCAGTCCCGGCCCCTGGGGGATGGCGCAGAAGCCGTCCTCGATGCCGAGCGCCGACTTGTCGACCAGGTAGTCGAGCACGTCGTTGTCCTGGTTGTAGTGGATGCCCATGCTCTGTTCCTGGATGAAGGCGTTGTGGCTGACCGCATCCACGTGCAGCGAGGTGGCCAGCGTCAGCGGCCCCAGCGGGCAGTGCGGCGCCATGGCCACATCGTGGGCGGAAGCCAGGGCGGCGATCTTCAGGCCCTCGCTGATGCCGCCGCAGTGGGATAGATCGGGCTGGACGATGTCGATCATGCCGTCGGCCAGCAGGTCACGGAACTGATAGCGGGTATGCAGCCGCTCGCCGGTGGCCAGCGGATAGCCGAGCCCGCCGGCGATGTGCTTGAGGCACGGCAGGTGCTCGGGGGCCACCGGTTCCTCGACGAACATCGGGTGGAAGGGTTCCAGCTCGCGCAGCAGCGCCTTGGCCATGGGCCGGTGCACGCGGCCGTGGAAGTCGATGCCGATGCCGACGTCCGGCCCCACCGCCTCGCGGGCCTCGGCGACCCGCGCCACGGCTTCGTCGACCTTGCGGTGGCTGTCGACGATCTGCAGTTCCGGCGTGCCGTTCATCTTGAAGGCGGTGAAGCCCTGGTCGACCAGCGCCTTGGCACCGACGCCCACGTCGCTCGGCCGGTCGCCGCCGGTCCAGGCGTACATGCGCATCTTGTCACGCACGGCGCCGCCCAGCAGCTGGTGCACGGGCACGCCCAGGTCGCGGCCCTTGAGGTCCCACAGCGCCTGGTCGATGCCGGCGATGGCGCTCATCAGGATCGGCCCACCGCGGTAGAAGCCGGCGCGGTACATGGTGTTCCACAGGTGCTCGATGCGGTGCGGATCCTGGCCGACCAGGTAGTCGGCGAGCTCATGGACCGCCGCCTCGACGGTGGCGGCGCGACCCTCGATGACCGGCTCGCCCCAGCCGTAGGCGCCCTCGTCGGTCTCGATCTTGAGGAACAGCCAGCGCGGCGGCACCTGCCAGGTCTTGAGTCGGGTGATCTTCATGAAAGGCTCCTTGCTGAACGCGTCAATAATCAGGCGTGAACGGCCGCCCGGATGGCGGCCGATGAAGGTCTGGGTGCTAGGTGTCGCTGTCGCCGGTATCGATGCCCAGATCCCGGGCGGTGCGTCGCAGCACCTCGCGGGCGGCCCGAGCCGCCCCCGGGCCGTCGCCGCCCTTGATCGCCTCGAACACGGCTCGGTGGCGAGCCAGGCTGTCGGAGAGACCATCGTCGCCGCGGGCGGGGCGCTGGGAGTGCTGGACCAGAGCAATGATCGAGGGCCGCAGCAGGTGGCCCATCTGGCGCCAGATCAGGTTGTGGCTGGCCTCGTAGATCGCTTCGTGGAAGGCCACGTCATGCTCCACGTGACGGCCGGCCTGGTCCGGCGACTCGACGGTTTCTATCATGCCGCGGAAGGCTGCCTCGAGGCGATCCAGGTCGTCGGCATCGGCGGCTCGAGCGGCCAGCTCGGCGACCACCGGCTCCGCGGAGTAGCGGAAGGCCAGCAGCTCGCGCACCAGCTGTGGCTGGGGGCGCTCCAGGCCGACCAGCCAATCGCTCATCTGCGGGTCGAGAAGGTGCCACTCACCGACCTCGCGCACCCGGGTGCCACGGCCTGCGGTGCGCTCGAGCAGGCCGGCGGCGGTCAGGCTGGTCAGGGCGTTGCGCACCTGGTTGCGGCTGACGCCGAAGTGGGCGGCGATATCCAGCTCCTTGGGGAAAGTCTCCCCGGGCCGCCAGCGACCGCCCAGCAGCGCCCGGGCCAATAGCCGTGCCAGCGCATCGGCATCGCCCTGATGCGGGCCCAGTGCGTCGAGACTCATCGATCGCTCTCCATGACTGAGTGATGTCAGCAAAAATGTCTGACATTTATCGTGAAAGTGTAAGCCCAACCACACCACCGCGTCATGCACCTTTGGTCCAATGGCGGTCGAGTCCCTACCAAAAGTCCCCGACGCACGCGGATCCGGGGCCTTTGATAAATGCGAGTAGAGGCCGGCCCGACCTCGAACACCGCCTACTCGTGGGCTGCCAGCAGGCGTGGATCGTTCAGCACCCCATCGATGGCGGCATTGAGCGTCTGGTTGGCGAAGTCCGCCAGTGCCTCGACGTCGCCGAAGATACCCGCTCAGACACCGGGGCGTTTCTCTCTTGCCGTTGTTCGAGTCAGGCGTGCGCGATGCGAGCACCTACCCCACCGCAGGCGCCACATCAGGGTCTCAGTATCATGAGAAATCTTGAATACAACCCAGGCGTAGCGCAGGCATGGCGGGGCTTCGGGAAATTCGGTATCGTTAGCGCCCCTCACGCATCTCGACAGCTCTCGAACGTCATGCAGCCACTGTATCTCAAGGATTGGAGAGGCTGGCTTCCCGGGGATCTCGGCTCCGCCGTACCCACTGAACGCCAGATCGACGAGCGGCCAGGCAGCTCGCTGCCGGCGATGCTGCGTCGTCGTCTGGACGAAACCGGGCGTGCTGTCTGCGATCTGCTGGCGGCCCTGGACCCCGAGGCGCGATGCCCTCTGATCCATGCTTCCAGGCACGGCGATACTCGCTACACGCTGTCCATGCTCGAGGAACTGACAGCAGGCAATTCCCTTTCGCCGACCCGCTTTTCCATGTCGGTCCACAACGCCGTGATCGGCGTGCATTCCATTGCCCGGCAGCATCACCGTCCGCTCCAGGCCCTGGGGGCCTGTGGCCAGGAATTCGATGCCCTGATGACCGAAGCCGCCGGCTATCTGGCCGAAGGCCATGACGATGTGGTCGCCGTGTTCTCCGAGGGCCCGCTGCCCGAGGCCTATGCGGGTCACACGACGCATCCCGGGCATCCCTGCGCTGTGGTGCTGCGCTTGTCTCGCTCGGAGGGTGAGCGTCTGATCGCCGAGGCAAACGGCGCTTCCGATGCCCCGACGCCCGAAGACGTCATTGACTGGCTCGCCGGTCGCCGCTCCTCGCTCGCCCAACGCTGGCGGCGGGAGGCACTGTGAGTCTGGATCAGTGGAAACGCGGCCTGGGCACCGCCCTCTCCTTCTCAGCCTTCGGCCTCGGAGGCCTGATCATCGGCATGGTGATCGCTCCGCTCCTGCGCCTCGCCGTGCGAGATCCCTACCGGCAACGCCGACTGGCCCGACGCCTCATCCGCCAGACCTTCCGCACCTTCATCGGTCTGATGCGCGGCCTGGGCGTGCTCGACTACCGGCTCGAGGGCAGTGAGCGCCTGGCCACACCGGGGCAGCTGATCCTGGCCAACCATCCGTCGCTGATCGACGTGATCTTCCTGATCGCCCAGGTTCCGGATGCCGACTGCATCGTCAAGGGACGCCTGGCCACCAACCCCTTCACCCGGGGGCCGATCCGCGCTGCGGGCTATATCACCAATCGCGATCCGGAAGCCGTCATGGAGGCCGCACGAGACAGCCTGGCGGCAGGCCATTCGCTGATCCTGTTTCCCGAGGGGACTCGCACCGAGCCGGGCCGACCGATCAAGTTCCGACGCGGAGGCGCCAATATCGCGTTGCGCTCGGGCACGCCCATCACGCCGGTGCTGATCCGCTGCGAGCCGACCACCCTGACCAAGGGTGAACCCTGGTATCACATACCATCACGCAAGGTACGGATCGACCTTCGCGTACTCGACGACCTGCCACTAGAGCGGGATGATGCGCTGCCCACGAGTCAGCAGGCCCGCGCCCTGACTCGTACGCTGAGCCGCCATTTCAATAGGGAACTGGAGTGCTTCCACCATGCACGACACACAACAACTGTCGCTTGATCTCAAGCGCATGATCATCGAGACCCTCGAGCTCGAAGACATCACCCCGGACGACATCGAGGACCAGGCACCGCTGTTCGGCGAAGGCCTGGGGCTCGACTCCATCGATGCGCTCGAGCTGGGCCTGGCACTTCAGAAGTGTTATGGCATCAAGCTCGACGCCGACGCCGAGGATACCCGTCAGCACTTTGCCAGCCTGGCCGCACTGCAGTCGCTCGTGGAGGCTCGCCGTGTCGCTTGACAGCCCCGCCACCGTGACCCGGGCGGACATCCTCGCCCATATCCAGAAGACCCTGGTGGAGCTGTTCGAGCTGGACGCCGCCGAGGTCCAGCCCGAGGCGCGACTGTACGAGGACCTGGACATCGACAGCATTGATGCCGTGGACCTGGTCGTCGAGCTCAAGCAGTTCACCGGGCGGCGCATCAACCCCGAGGACTTCAAGTCGGTGCGCAGCGTCGTTGATGTGGTCAATGCCGTCGAACGCCTGCTGAACGACTGAGACTCACCATGGGAACGCTCAAGCCTCTGCTCCTGCTGGCAGGACTAGGCTGGCCCCTGCTCGTCTGGTGGCTACATGACGATATCGGCAGCTGGCCGCTGCTGGTCGGCGGCGTGCTGCTGCTGGCCTGGCGAATGCCCGAGGCCCGCCGACTGGCGATCCTCGCCGCCGCGTGTCTGGGGATGATCGGGCTGCTGATCGACCCGGAGCTGGGCATGCGTGCCTATCCGGTGGCCGTCAATGCCGTGATGCTCGGCGTCTTCGCCGCCAGCCTGTGGCGCGGCCGGCCGGTTATCGAGCGTCTGGCGAGGCTGCGCGAGCCCGAGCTGCCCCCGGCCGGCGTACGCTATACCCGGCGCGTGACCCGGGCCTGGTGCGGCTTCTTTCTCGTCAACGGCGGTATCGCCGCCTGGACGGCCCTGTGCGCCGATCTGGCCGTGTGGTCCCTGTACAACGGCGTCATCAGCTACGGTCTGATCGCCCTGATGTTCATCGGTGAATGGCTGTGCCGTCGCCGCCTGCGCAGAGAGTCCGCTTCATGTACCTCCCCCTGACCCGGCTGCCCTGGCGCCGCAACACCGAGGCTTCCCCCGATCTGTCCGCCGCCCCCTGGTGCCGCCCTGGCGATCTCGCGGCCCGCATCGATGCCTGGCGGCAGTGGCTCGATGGACGCCCCGAAGGACGTTGGCTGCTCCACGACAGCGATCCGGCCACCTTCTGCGCCGCCCTGCTGGCGCTGTGGGAGAGCGGTCGCAGCGCCGTGCTGCCCGGTGACGATCGCCCTGCGACGCGCCAGAGGCTCGCCGAGCAGGTCGATGGCATCCTGCCCGAGGCGCCGCCTGCTGCCTCCGACCAGCCCGTCGCCGCCCCCGAACGGCTGGACCCGACACGCGAGGCCCTGGTGCTGTATACCTCGGGGTCCACGGGCGAGCCCGTCATGCAGGCCAAGCGGCTCGACCAGCTGGAAACGGAGCTGGACGCCCATGCCAGTCTCTGGCCGCTGGAAGGCGAGGCCGTCATCTCCCAGGTCAGCCACCAGCATATCTACGGCCTGCTGACCGGCGTACTGCATCCGCTGTGCCAGGGCGTGCCGTTCTGCGGCGACGACAGCCGCTATCCCGAGGTCATGGCCGCCCGCCTCGCCGAGGCAGAACAGGTCGGGCGTCGCGCCACCGTGATCAGTTCTCCTGCCCAGCTGTCGCGCCTGCCGGATCATCTTGCCTGGCGCTCGCCTCGCCGGGTCATGTCGTCCGGCGCCCCGCTGGCGGCGGCGGATGCCAAGCGGACCGAATCCCTGCTCGACGCTCCCGTCATCGAACTCTACGGCAGCACGGAAACCGGCGGCATCGCCTTTAGGCGGCAATCGCTCCACGACGACTGGCAACCGCTACCCGGCGTCGAGATCGATCTGGGCGAGGACAGTCTGGCGCTGCGCTCCCCCTACCTTGAGCATCCTGACCGATGGTGGCACCAGCTGGATCGTGTCGCCGTCACGGACCGCGGCTTCCGACTGCTGGGACGCGCGGACCGACTGATCAAGCTCGCCGGCAAACGCGTCTCGCTGACCGCCGTCGAGCACGATCTAATGACGCTGCCCGACGTCATGCAGGCTCGCGGTATCAACCTCGGACGCGCCGACGAACGCCTCGGCGCAGTCTTGGTCATGGCCGACGATGCCCTGCCCCACGACCACGACACCCGGCGGCAGCTGATCGCCCGGCTGCGCGGCCATCTGGCCACGTCCCAGCCGTCGGTGGCGATACCGCGCTACTGGCGCTTCGTCTCGTCGCTTCCCACCAATGCACAGGGCAAGCTCGACGGCGCTGCCGTGACTCGACTGTTCGCCGATCTTGAAGATACCCGGCGACCGCGCTGGCTAGGCGAGCATCGAGAGAGTCCCGAGACCTGCCACGTGACGCTGGAAGTGCCGGAGCGCCTGTCCTATCTGGAGGGACACTTCGACGGTTTCCCGCTGGTTCCCGGCGTGGTCATGATCCAGTGGGCCATCGAACTGGCCGACGAGGCCTTCGGCGCGCTCGGTAGCTTTCGTGGCGTGGAACGCCTGAAATTTCAGCGCATTCTGCGCCCGGGAGCGCGCTTCATGCTCCGGCTGGAGAAACGGCCGGGCAACCTGACCTTCACCCTGGATTCCCGGGACGGCCGCCATGCCGGCGGCCGGATACGCCTGGCGGGGGACGACGATGGCTGATCCGCGCCCCTGCGCTCTGGTGCCGGTCTACAACCACCCCGGCACCATTGCCGACGTCTGCACGACGCTCGAGGCCTTGAACCTGCCCGTAGTGCTGGTCGACGACGGCAGCGACGACGCCTGCCGGCGTGAACTCGATCGCCTGGCGGCACGTGGCCACCACCTGGTGCGCCTGGCCGAGAATCGCGGCAAGGGTGCGGCAGTCCGAGCCGGCCTGCGCGAGGCCGAGCGTCTGGGCTACAGCCATGCGCTGCAGGTGGACGCCGACGGCCAACACCGCGGCGAGGATCTACCCGCTTTTCTGAAGGCCATGCGCGAAGCACCGCAGACCTTGGTCGTCGGCCACCCCCGCTATGACGCCAGCGTACCGAGGGCGCGCTTCTATGGCCGCTACGCCACTCATGTCTGGGTCTGGATCAACACCCTGTCGCTGCAGATCCGCGACACCATGTGCGGCGTCCGTCTGTACCCGGTGACACCGCTCAACCGACTGCTGGCCCGTCACGCCTGCGGGGATCGCATGACCTTCGACACCGAGGTGCTGGTGCGCTGGTTCTGGGCCGGCGGCGTGCTGCGCAACCAGCCGGTGCACGTCCACTACCCGGCCGATGGTGTCAGCCACTTCGCACCCTGGCGCGACAACCTTCAGATCAGCGCCATGCACACCCGGCTGTTCTTCGGCATGCTGCTGCGCCTTCCCCGGCTGCTGGCCAGGCGGAGGTGACAAACATGACACGGCGGCACTGGGCGAGAATCGGCGAGCGCGGCACCCTGACCGGGATGCTTGTCATGGTGGGCATTCGCCGCCGCCTGGGAAACTGGCCCTTCAGGCTGGCGCTGGGCCCGGTCATCTTGTGGTACTTCCTGACCCATGGCCTGGCTCGCCGCGCCTCCTGCGACTACCTCACGCGCCTGGATCCGAGCCTGGCCAGGCGGCCTCTGGCGTGCCGGTGGCGCAGCTACCGTCATTTCCTGGCCTTCGGCCGCTCGCTGATGGACAAGGTCGCCGCCTGGAGCGGCGAGTATCCCCCCTCTCGCCTTCACGGAGACGGCGTCGATCGCTTCACGTCGGCGATTGCCTCGGGGCGCGGCGGACTGGTGCTGGTCGCCCATCACGGCAACCTCGAGGTGGTCAATGCGCTGAGCGATCGTCATCCGGGCCTGGACCTGACGGTGATGGTGCACACCCGCAACGCCCGCAAGTTCCACGACCTGCTCGAACGCGCCACAGGGCGCCGCCAGCCCGACCTGCTGGAAGTCACCGCGATCACCCCGGCCACCGCTCAGCGCCTCGACGAGCGTATCCGGCGCGGCGGCTTCGTGGTGATCGCCGCCGACCGAGTGCCGGTCGGCGCCGGTCGGCGACGCCGCGTCGATTTCCTCGGCGCGCCGGCCGACTTTCCCGAGGGGCCCTTCCGCCTGGCAACGCTGCTGCGCTGCCCGCTGCACACCCTGTCATGCGTGCGCGAGGACAACGGCTTCCACGTCGATTTCGACACCTTCGACGATACTCGTGATCTACCACGTCGCCAGCGCGAGGCCTGGCTCGAGGACGCCATGCAACGCCATGCCGACCGGCTGGCCGAGCGGGTTCGCCGCCATCCCCTGCAGTGGTTCAACTTCTATCCGTTCTGGCCTGACGACACGGAGGCCCGCCATGAACAATGCCAATGACACCCAGGCGCCGCTTTACCTCGATGGCACCCACGTCGCCCTCGAGACGATCCTGGAAGTCGCCGAGGGCCGCCGCCCCGCGCGCCTCTCCGAGGATGCCGCCTTCCGCAAGCGCATCGCACGAGGCAGCGCCTTCCTGGAAACGCTGCTCGAAGAGGACGGCGTAGTCTACGGCGTGACCACCGGCTACGGCGATGCCTGCACTCGCGCCGTGCCGGCGGAGGACGTGGCCCAGTTGCCTCATCGCCTCTACACCTTCCACGGCTGCGGCCTCGGCGAGACCCTGTCGGTCGAAGCCGCCCGCGCCGTGGTACTGGTTCGGCTGATCTCGCTGTGTCGCGGCGTCTCGGGCGTCAGCCTCGAACTGCTCGAACGACTGGCCTGGCTGCTCGAGCACGACGTGGTACCGGTCATCCCCGAGGAAGGGTCGGTGGGCGCCAGCGGCGACCTGACGCCACTTTCCTACCTCGCCGCGGTGCTGTGCGGCGAGCGCGAGGTGATCGACAACGGCCGGCGCCGCCCCGCCGCCGAGGCCCTGGAAGAACGAGGGCTCAAGCCCTATCGCCTCAAGCCCAAGGAAGGCCTGGCGCTGATGAACGGCACCGCGGTGATGACCGCCCTGGGCTGCTTCGCCTTCGTCCGTTGCGCCTACCTGTCCCGGCTGGCCACCCGCATCACGGCGCTGTCGGTGCACGCTCTGGCCGGCAACCCCTATCACTTCGATGCCGAGCTGTTCGCCGCCAAACCGCATCCCGGACAGGGACGAGTCGCCGCCTGGTTGCGTGAGGACCTGCACACCCCCGACACGCCGCGCAACTCGCCCCGGCTGCAGGACCGATACTCGACCCGCTGTGCACCTCACGTGATCGGCGTGATCGAGGATAGCCTGCCCTGGTGGCGCCAGTTTCTGGAAAACGAGCTCAACAGCGCCAACGACAACCCACTGATCGACGCCGACATCGGCAAGGTCATGCACGGCGGACACTTCTACGGCGGCCACGTGGCCTTCGTCATGGACGGCCTCAAGCAGGCCGCCGCCAATCTCGCCGACCTGCTCGATCGCCAGCTGGCCTTGCTGGTCGATACCCGCTACAACCACGGCCTGCCGAGCAATCTGAGCGGTGCGTCGCTGGAACGCCTGCCGCTCAACCACGGCTACAAGGCAGTGCAGATCGCCGCCTCGGCCTGGAGCGCCGAGGCGCTCAAGCTGACCATGCCGGCCAGCGTCTTCTCGCGTTCGACCGAGTGCCACAATCAGGACAAGGTCAGCATGGGCACCATCGCCGCCCGCGATGCCCTGCGCGTGCTGACGCTGGTCGAGCAAGTCACCGCCGCCGCCCTGCATGCCGCCTGCCAGGGCGCCGAACTTCGAAGCCGACGGGAAGACGCCGATCCGCTGCCGGAGCGCCTGGCCGCCTTCCTCGACGATTGCCGACGCGATATCCCGCCATTGGTCGAAGATCGCGCGCTGGATGCTGAGTTCAACCGCCTCTGCGAGCGCATTCGCCAACGCCACTGGAGCCTGTATGACGCCGGATGATCGCCCTCTGCCCAGGGCCGAAGTCGAGCTCGAGATTCCCTTCCACGACGTGGACATGATGGAGGTCGCCTGGCACGGCCACTATGTGCGCTATCTGGAAATCGCTCGCTGCCGACTGCTCGATGCCATCGACTACAACTATCCGCAGATGCGCGACTCCGGCTTCGCCTGGCCGGTGATCGACCTGCGCGTGCGCTACGCGGCACCGGCGACCTTCGCCCAGCGCATCGCCATCGAGGCACGCCTGAGCGAGTGGGAGCACCGCCTCAAGGTCGACTATACCCTGCGCGATGCCGAGACACGCCGGCGGCTGACCCGCGCCTGGACCGTGCAGGTCGCCGTCGGGCTGGACGACCGGGAAATGCGTCTGGCCTCGCCACCGGCGCTGGTCGACCGGCTGTTGGCCTGGCAGGAGCAACAGCGATGAACCGCCGCCGCATCGCCTTCACCCTGCTGCTGGCACTGCTGAGCCTTCCCGTTACCGGTGTCGCCGAGACAACGCCCGACGCCGACCGGCTTGCCGAGCAGCTTCGCGCACATGCGCCCACCTGCGGGCACTTCTCCCAGCATCGCTGGATGGCGGACCTCGACACCGGGCTCGACAGCACCGGCATCTTCCGCCGCCAAGGCGAGGCGCTGATCTGGCAGACCCTTACCCCGGTGAGCGATCGGGTGCGGCTCGCGCCGGACAACCCGGACCTGCCGCTGGGGCTCAAGGCGATGCTGCCGGTGCTGACCGGTCTGCTGGCCGGTGACTGGCAGGCCGTCGATCAGCACTTTCGGCTGCGGCTCGAAGGACAGCAAGACGCTTGGCAGGCCCGGCTGACGCCACGCGACGCAGCCGTGGCCGAGCGGCTCACGGGCCTGCGCGTCGCGGGCGGCGAGCGGGTCGAACGCGTGCGGCTCGACTTCCGCAGCGGCGACCACCTCGAGCTGACGCTGGAGCCGGTAAACTGCGACACGCTGGATACCGAGGCAACGGCGTCGTGAAAGACCGGACGGCGGCCCATCCGGCCTGGGAACGACGTGCCGCCAGCCTGTGGGCACTGGCGCTGCTGGCCTGTGCGCTGCTGCTGGGTGTCCAGCTGTGGCGTGGCGCGCCACTGGAAAGCCGCGTGACCGCGATGCTCCCGGCGTCCGCCCAGGCAGAGCGTTTCACCGCTGCCGAGGCTCATCTCGATCGGGCCTTCGCTTCCCGACTGCTGATACTGGTCTCGGGGCCCGACGCCGCGTCGGCCATGCCCGATCTGAAGCGGCGCCTGCATGACTCGGGCAGCATCGAGCGTATCGACGACGAGACACCACCGCGTCCCGATCGACTGCTCGCCCCCTATCGCTACCGGCTACTGACGCCGATGCTGGCCGATGCCTCGGAGAGCGAATGGCAGGAGCGCGCCCTGTCGCGTCTCTTCACCCCCGGCCTCGACGCCGATCCAAGCCGTGACCCCTTCGGCCTGCTTGACGCCTGGCTGAACGCTCGACTGGCCGGCCCCGTAAGCTGGCAGGACGGCCTGCCAGGCGTGACCGCCGAGGGTCGGCGTTGGCAGCTGCTCAGTGCCCGACTGGCCGGCAGTCCCTATGCCCCGGCCAGCCAGGCACCGCTGGTCGATGCCGTCGACGCCTTCGAACAGGCCCATCCTCAGCTGACCGTGCGGCGTGCCGGACTGGTCTTCCACGCCGCTGCCGGCACTCGACTGGCCAAGCAAGAGATCACCACCATTGGTCTGGGCTCGCTGCTGGGCATTCTGCTACTGCTGGGCTGGGTATTTCGCCGCCCGGGCATCCTGGCCAGCCTGCTGCTGCCGGTGGCCGCCGGCATCCTGTTCGCCCTGCCGCTGACCTGGGCGATGTTTGGCGCCCTGAACCTGCTGACCCTGGCCTTCGGTGCCAGCCTGATCGGCGTCGCCGTCGACTATGCACTGCACCTGCAGTGCGCCCGCACCCTGCATCCGCATCATCCGCTCGCTCGACTGTGGCCCGGCCTGGCACTGGGACTGGTCTCGAGCCTGAGCGCCTACCTGGTGCAGCTGGCCACGCCGCTTCCGGGACTACGCCAGATGGCCACCTTCGCCGCCCTGGGATTGATCGGTGCCTGGCTGACCGTTCGCCTCTGGCTGCCCCGACTGGCCCCTCCCCGTCACCCGGCGACCACCGCCATCGCCGCACGCCTCGACCGCTGCCGGCTGCCCGCCAGACCAGGACACTGGCAGACAGGACTCGCCGTGATGCTGCTGGCGGCGATGATCGCGGCCTTCGTCGGGCTGCGCACCGGCGACGACCTGCGCCATCTCAACCCTTCGCCGCAGACGCTGGTCGACCAGCAGCGGCAGGTCCAGACGCTGCTCGAACGCGGCGGCGGGCAGCGCTATCTGCTGGCCACCGCCGACAGCGAACCCCGACTGCTGGCTCGCCTCGAGTCGCTGGACGAACCGCTGTCCCGTCTCGTCTCACGGGATCGGCTGCGTCACTACCGCCACCTGGCCCAGTCCGTGCCGTCGCCACAGCGCCAGGCCGACAACCTGCAACGGGTAAGGCAACGCTATGACCAGGCGCTGCCCGGCGTGCTGAACACAGCCGGTCTTCCGCTCTCCTTGGCAGAGACCCTCGACGCCTCCCTGGCCGAGGTGCCCATGCTGACGCCGGACGCCTGGCTGAACGCCACCGTGGGAGAGGCCGACCGCTCGCTATGGTTCACGACCGCCGAGGGTCGCCCCACGGCCCTGGTACTGCTCGATGGCGTCACCCCGCAAGCCGCCCAGGCCCTTGGGACACTGGCCGACGGTACCTCCTGGCTCGACTATCGTGACCGGGTTGCGAGCCTCTCAGATCAGCTCGGCCTGCTGCGTCAGCAGATCGGGCTATGGCTGGCGCTCGCCATGCTGGGGCTGGTGCTACTCTTCGGCTGGCGCTACCGACAGCGCGCCTGGCGCGTACTGCTGCCACCGCTGGGCGCCGTGGCGCTGACGTTCGGGCTATTCGCCGTCCTCGGTGTGGGCGTGACCCTGTTTCACCTGCTGGGCATGCTGCTGGTGCTGGGGATCGGCCTGGATGCCGGCATCTTCAGCACCGAGCATCCCCAAGACGCTGCCGCCTGGCTGGCCATCAGCCTGTCCTGCGCCTCGAGCCTGCTGGCCTTCGGGCTATTGGCCTTCAGCGCCACCCCCGCGCTGCACTACCTCGGGCTGACCTGTCTGGTCGGCCTGGTCGCCACCTGGGCGCTGGTGCCCTTCTCCCGGGGAGCGACGCGATCCGATCGACATGACAGGGAGTTCGTCACACATGGAACGGAGTGAGACCACCGATATCGCCATCATCGGCGCCGGCCCGGCAGGCGCCGCAGCGGCCGCCTGGCTGTCGAGACGCGGCCACGACGTGCGCGTGCTGGAACGCCAGCACTTCCCGCGCTTCTCGATCGGCGAGAGCCTGCTGCCGCAATGCATGACCCACCTCGAGGCCTGCGGGTTGCTCGAGGCGGCTCGTGCCGGCAATTTCCAGCCCAAGAACGGTGCCGCCTTCTGCTGGAAGGGCGCCGAGGCCGCCATCGACTTCCGTGACAAGTTCAGTCCCGGCCCGGGCACCACCTGGCAGGTCGAGCGCGCCGACTTCGATCAGCGGCTGATCGGGGGCGCTCGTCAGGCAGGCGCCAGGGTCGAGCATGGCGTAACGGTGGAGAGCTTCGCCCCCGACGCGCTCGCGCCAAGGCTGACGCTGCGCGATGAAGACGGCACAAGACGCGACCTCCAGGCACGCTTCGTGCTCGATGCCAGCGGCTACGGGCGCGTGCTGGCACGCCTCACCGGCCTCGACCGCCCCTCGTCGCTGGCCGAACGCAGCGTGCTTTTCACGCACGTCGAGGATGGCATCCGCTGCCCCGATCACGATCGCGATAAGATTCTGATCGGCATACACCCCGAGCGTCCTCAGGTCTGGTACTGGCTGATTCCCTTCCGCGACGGACGCGCTTCGGTGGGCGTGGTCGCCGATTCGGCGACCCTGACAGCCGCCGGCGGCAACGACGAAGAACGTTTCTGGGCCCTTCTGGGCCAGGAGCCTCGCTTTGCCGAATTGCTCGACCAAGCCAGCGCGATCCGCGATGTGACCCGGCTGACGGGCTATTCCGCTGACGTCGAGCGGCTCCACGGCCCCGGCTTCGCCATCCTCGGCAACGCAGGCGAGTTTCTGGATCCGGTCTTCTCCTCGGGCGTGACCGTCGCCCTGGACTCGGCGCTGCGGGCCGCGCCCCTGGTCGAGCGCCAGCTGGCGGGCCAGGCGATGGACTGGGACGCCGACTTCGAGACGCCGCTACGCCGGGGCGTGGCGACCTTCCGGGCATTCGTCGACGCCTGGTACGATGGCCGACTGCCGCGCATCATCTTCCACGATCGTCAGCCCGAGCGGCTTCGCGGCATGATCAGCTCGGTGCTCGCCGGCTATGCCTGGGACGAATCCAATCCTTTCGTCGCCGCCAGCCGGCGCCGACTCGACCGACTGGCCGAGACCTGCGCCAACGAGGCCATGACCGACATCCCATGATCCGCGACCTGATGCCCTCACGCCCGATTCGACGTCTCGGCTGGTACCGGCTCCTGCCGAGCCTGCTGTCGATCGCCCTGTCGTCCTGTGCCCTGGCGCCACCGTCTTCTCCATTGCCGCCGGTCGCGACACTGCCAGCAGCGGTACCCGAGACCTATCGGCTGACCTTCGAGCACGATGACGCACGCCACGACCTCATTGCCGCCCTGCGCCACGATCGCCATTCGCTGCGCCTGGCACTGCTCAGCCCCCAGGGGCAGCGCTTGCTGACCCTGGTGCAGGACGCCGAAGGGGCCCGCTTCCTGCCGGATGCCGCCTTCGAGCCCCCTTTCAGCGCCGACTGGCTCGCCAGCCGCCTGAGCTGGGGACTGTGGCCCGCCGAGCGACTGGAGGAGGCCTTCCATGACAGCGACTGGCGCCTCGAGACCCGCGGCCAGGAACGCCTCATCTTCGAGGAAGATCATCAGATCGCCCACCTGAAAGGCGATGCCCGCTGCCGTGTCCTGCAGGACATGGAAGGCGACTATCGACTGACCATCTCTCCACTCGACACACGGACCCAGACGACCGCCCCATGCCGAGCTCCATGACTTCCCGGCCAGCCTCCGGCTTCCGACTGTATCCGCCCGCGGTAGTCTGCCCCTTGGGAGACGATGCAGAGACGATTGCCGAGCACCTGTTCGCCGGCCAGCGAGGTCTGACGATCAGCGACGCCTTCACTCCCGGGCGGCCACTGCCGCTAGGTCGCGTTACCACCCTGCTGCCGAACGCATCGGACTGGCCAGCGGCGCACCGCTCGCGCAACAATCGCCTGCTGGCCGCGGCGCTGGAACGTCTTGCGCCGACCCTGGAAGCCTTCCGAGCGCGCCACCCACAAGCCACTATCGGCGTGGTACTCGGCACCAGCACTTCCGGCATCGGCGAAACAGAGCACGCTCTGGCCGAGCGGAATGACAACGGCGACTGGCCGGCTGATTTCCACTATCAGCGCCAGGAGATCGGCTCCCCCACCGCCTTCGTCGCCCACTACCTGGAACTGAGCGGTCCCGCCTATACGCTGTCCACCGCCTGCTCTTCCAGCGCCAAGGCCCTGGCCAGCGCTCGGCGGCTGCTGGCATCGGGCGCCTGTGATGCCGTGATCGCCGGTGGCGCGGACAGTCTCTGCCGACTCACGGTCAGCGGCTTCTCCTCCCTGGAGGCCGTCAGCGACGCGCCCTGCCAGCCCTTCTCGGGAAGCCGCAGCGGCATCAACCTCGGCGAGGGCGCAGCCCTGTTCCTGATGACCGGCGAACCAGGTGGCATCCAACTGGCCGGCTACGGCGAAACCAGCGATGCCTACCATATTTCCGCGCCTCACCCCGATGGAATGGGCGCGAAGGCTGCGATGCGGGCCGCGCTCGACATGGCAAGCATCCAGCCGGGAGATGTTGACTATCTCAACCTGCATGGCACGGCAACGATCCAGAACGACCTCATGGAAGCCAGGGCCGTCACTAGCCTGTTCGAGACACCGCCACCGTGCAGCTCGACCAAGAGCCTGACCGGCCACACCCTCGGCGCCTGCGGCGCCCTGGAAGCCGCCTTCTGCTGGATGTCCCTCGATGCCGGACGTCTGCCACCGGCGGTGAGCGACGGCGAACCGGACCCGGCGCTGGCACCGCTGCCGCTAAGCAGCGGCGGGACCGCCCGACTGCGCTGCGCGCTCACCAACGCCTTCGCCTTCGGCGGCAACAACATCGCCTTGCTTCTGGAGAAGACCTCATGACCCCCATCGCCGATCTGGTGCCCCATCAGGGCCCCATGTGCCTGCTGGACACCCTCGTCGAGCACGGCGAAGAGCACCTGATCGCCACGGTGACGCCGCGCCACGACGATCTTTTCGCCACCACCGACGGCATTCCCGGCTGGGTAGGCATCGAGTGGCTCGCCCAGGCGGTCGCCGCCTGGTCCGGCGATCGCGCCAAGGCCGCTGGCGGCAACCCGCGAATCGGCTTTCTGCTTGGCAGTCGCCGCTATCGCTGCCAGGTCGAGCATTTCGCCTTCGACCAGCAGATTCGCGTGGAAGTGACGCTCGATTATCTCGCCGACAACGGACTCGCCGCCTTCCGCGGCTGTGTACGTGATGCTGAGGGACAAGCGCTGGCCGAGGCCATGCTCAACGTCTTCGAACCGGACTCTCCGGAGGCCCTGAACGCCATGCAAGAGGATTCACGTTCATGACCGATACCATTCTCGTCACCGGTTCCAGCCGTGGCATCGGACGCGCCATCGCCCTGCGCCTGGCTCGCGACGGCTTCGACATCGTGCTGCACTGCCGCCAGCGCCGCGACGCCGCCGAGGCGGTCGCCGAGGACATCCGAGGCCTCGGCCGCCAGGCCCGCATCCTGAGCTTCGATGTGGCCGACCGCGAGGCCACTCGTCAGGCCCTGGAGGCCGATATCGAGGCCCACGGCGCCTACTACGGCGTGATCTGCAACGCCGGCATCACCGCCGATGGCGCCTTCCCGGCGCTCTCCGACGAGGACTGGGACAGCGTCATCCACACCAACCTCGACGGCTTCTACAACGTGGTGAAGCCTCTGACCATGCCGATGGTCAGACGGCGCGCGCCGGGACGCATCGTGGTCATGTCGTCGGTGTCCGGTTTGATGGGCAATCGCGGCCAGGTCAACTACAGCGCCGCCAAGGCCGGCCTGATCGGTGCGATGAAGGCACTGGCGATAGAGCTCGCCAAGCGCCGCATCACCGTCAACTGCGTCGCCCCCGGGCTGATCGATACCGACATGACCGAAGATATCGCCTCCGAGGAAGCCCTCAAGCTGATCCCCATGCAGCGCACCGGCACCGGCGAGGAAGTCGCGGGCGCCGTGAGTTTCCTGTGCTCCGCGGACGGGGCCTACGTCACTCGACAGGTGCTGGCCGTCAACGGAGGCATGTGCTGATGACCGCCGACACTCTGAGGGCAGACGGCCTGGGACGACGCGTGGTGGTGACCGGCATGGCCGGTTTCTCGCCGATCGGCAACGACTGGGCAAGCATCCGCGAACGACTGGCCCGTCTGGACACCGGCATTCGCCACATCGGTGACTGGGATGAATACGAGGGACTCAACACCCGCCTCGGTGCTCCCGTCGAGGACTTCGCGCTGCCCGCCCACTATCACCGCCGAGCGCTGCGCAGCATGGGTCGAGGTGCACGCATGGCCACCCGCGCCAGCGAACTGGCGCTGGAAGACGCCGGGCTGCTGGGCGAGGCGCTGCTCGGCAGCGGCCGCATGGGTATCGCCTACGGCGCCTCCGCCGGGGAGCCCGACGCGGTGGCCGACTTCGGCAACATGCTGATCAACAAGTCCACCGACGGCCTGAATGCCAACTCCTATATCCGCATGATGGCGCATACCGCACCGGTCAATATCGGCGTCTTCCTGGGCGTCAAGGGACGTATCCACACCACCTCCAGCGCCTGTACTTCAGGCAGCCAGGGCATCGGCTATGCCTATGAAGCCATCCGCTTCGCACGGCAGACGGCCATGATCGCCGGCGGCTGCGAGGAACTGTCGGCCTCCGAAGCGGCGGTGTTCGACACCCTGTTCGCGACCAGCACTCGCAACGAGGCACCGAATACCTCGCCGCGCCCCTTCGACGCCGAACGCGATGGTCTGGTGATCGGCGAAGGCGCAGGCACGCTGATTCTGGAAGATCTCGAGCATGCCCGGGCACGCGGGGCCACCATACATGCCGAACTGGTCGGTTTCGGCACCAACAGCGACGGCCGTCACGTCACCCAGCCGGACGCCACCATGATGGAAGCGGCGATGCGTCAAGCTCTGGACGACGCCGGCCTGTCACCGGAACAGATCGGCTACGTCAGTGCCCACGGCACCGCCACGGATCGCGGCGACCTTGCCGAGAGCCAGGCCACCCACGCGGTATTCGGCGGCCGACAGCCCATCAGCGCCTTCAAGAGTTTCACCGGCCACACCCTCGGTGCCTGCGGCGCCCTGGAAGCCTGGACGGCCATCGAGATGATGCGCGAGGGCTGGTTCCACGGTACTGCCAATCTCGACCGGCTCGACCCCAAGTGCGCCGAGTTGGATTACCTCACCGGCGCGGGGCGACGCTTCGACTGCGACTACGTGATGAGCAACAACTTTGCCTTCGGCGGCATCAACACCTCGTTGATTTTCCGCCGCTGGTCCTGAGGCTTCGGCCTCGTCCGACCCGGCCGAGGAATGGCCGGCTATCTCATCCCAACCGAAAGGAATGCACCATGAAAAAAGGACTGATCACCCTCACGGCTCTGGTGGCCGGTCTGGCCATGGCCACCTCGGCCCAGGCCCGGGACACCCGCCACCTGCTTTCCATCGAGGAAGCCATGAGCACCCCGGCGGCTCAGGAGAAACTGGATCCCAACATCCGCTTCGTGTTCGCCGACGCGCCTCACGACAGCGTAGTGGAACAGCACGGCAACTTCGTCACCAACAAGAAGACCAACGCCTTCAACAAGAGCGACGAGGAAGCCTGTCGCTGGGTGATGCTGTCCGCCCTTCTCAGTCTCCAGGATCGCGTACATGCCGAAGGCGGCAACGCGGTGATCAACATCGAGAGCTTCTACAAGCGCGAGCCCATGGTGTCTCAGGACGAGTACGAGTGTCATGCCGGCATGCTGATGGCCGGCGTCGCACTGCGCGGCGATGTCGTCACCCTGCGCTAAGGCCGTGCCGCCTCTGCTGACGCTGCGCGTGGCAGGGGCGGATCGTGACGGCGCCAGCCAATCGAGACGCGGCCGCGAGCTGCTGAGCGAGCTGGCTGCCGCACGCGGGCTGGACTGCCCGGTGGCAGGTTGGTCGGCGAGGGGAGCCGGCCCGCCGCGCCATCCGGGCCTGCCAAATGGTCTGCATGCCGGGCTGAGCCACCGCCATGGCCGCGTGGTCGCCGCCCTGGCCGACTGCCCGTTTGGCCTCGACCTGGAACACGCCCTTCCTCGCCACCGTCGGCAGCTCGCGGAACGGGTCGCCCTGCTGCCCGATCCCTGGGTACGCCGGCACATCCTCGATGCCGAGGCCCCGCTGGCAGCCTTCTATCGGGCCTGGACGCTCCACGAGGCCCTCTTCAAGTTCGAATGCCTCTGCGGTCGGCCGCCGGCCACGCTGCTGGCCACCCGTCTCGGCACGCTCCGCGAGCCAGACGGACCCGCTGCCTGGCGTTGGCAGCAGGGCGACTGGACGCTGAGCCTCTGCGCCGAGACTCCGACCCTACGGATCACCGCGCCGGCATCACTGACGCCGCTGCCGCTCACGAGCGACATCCTGGCCTGATGCCTCGGCTTGCCAAAGCCACGACCAGCCACAACAATACCCCCTTCGCTTCCTTCCAGGAGACCGTCATGCGCTGGATCGCCGCTTCCGCCGCCGCCCTCGCCCTGTTTGCCCAGGGTGCGGCGGCCGATACCTTCCGCTTTACCGCCATTCCCGATGAGGACCAGTCGCGCCTGGTCGAACGCTTCTCCAAGGTGGCGGACTACCTCGAGGAGCAGTTGGACGTCGAGGTGGAGTATGTGCCGGTGAAGTCCTACGGGGCCGCGGTCACCGCTTTCCGCAACGACCAGGTCCAACTGGCCTGGTTTGGCGGCCTGTCCGGCGTGCAGGCGCGCCGCCTGGTGCCAGGCTCCCAGGCACTCGCCCAAGGCGCCGAAGACGCCGAGTTCGAGACCTACTTTATCGCTCACCAATCGACAGGACTCGAACCCGGGAATGAAATTCCCGAGGCCGTCGAGGACATGAGCTTCACCTTCGGCTCGAAGACCTCTACCTCCGGCCGCCTGATGCCCGAGCACTACCTGCGCCAGCGTTTCGACGCCGCCCCCGAGGAGGTCTTCTCGCGGGTGGGCTTCTCCGGCGACCACTCCCGCACCATCGCTCTGGTCGAGGCCGGCACCTACCAGCTCGGCGCGGTCAACTACGCGGTATGGGAGGCCGCGGTGGAAGACGGCCGGGTCGACACCGACCAGGTCAAGGTGATCTGGACCACCCCGACCTACCCGGACTACCAGTGGACCCTGCGTGGCGACGCCGACGAGAGTTTCGGCGAAGGCTTCACCGACCGGGTGCGCGAGGCGCTGCTCGCGATGGACGATCCGGCACTGCTGGACAGCTTTCCGCGCTCGGCCTTCATTCCCGCCGACAACGCCATGTACGCACCGATCGAGGACGTGGCGGAAGACCTCGGCCTGCTGCGCTGATGAGCGAGCCCCGCGAGCCTCTGTTGACGCTCGAGGGCGTCGACCTCGGCCACGGGTCGCAGGTGGTGCTGCCGGGCCTGAGTCTAAGCCTGGCGTGCGGCGAGCGTATTGCCCTGCTTGGCCCCAGCGGCGCCGGCAAGTCGACGCTACTGACCGCCCTGCGCGCCCGGCTCGGCGCCGCGGCCGCCTGGTGCCCCCAGCACCATGGCCTGGTACCGGGGCTCGCGGTCTATCACAACGTCTACATGGGACGGCTCGCCGAACGCTCGGCACTGGCCAACCTGTGGAATCTGGTGCGCCCGCTACGCGGCCCCTGGGGCGAGGTGGCAGAGCTGTGCGAGCTGCTCGGCCTGGAAGGACTGATGCGTCGCCCCGTGGGCCAGCTGTCCGGCGGCCAGCGCCAGCGCACCGCCATCGCCCGGGCGCTCTACCAAGGCCGTGAGGTGTTTCTCGGCGACGAACCGGTGGCCAGCGTCGACCCGCATCAGGCCCTGCGCCTGCTGGGGCTGATCGAGGAACGTCACGCCACCACCGTGGTCGCCCTGCACCAGCGTGAACTGGCACTCTCCCACTTCGATCGCGTCTGGGGCCTGCGCGACGGCCGGCTGGCCATCGATGCCCCGGCCGATGCGCTGAGCCTGGCCGATCTCGATGCTCTCTATCCCGATGCCGGGGCAACGTCAAAGGGCACCGATCCTAACGATACCGAGCCGACAGCGCCTTCCCCGGAGGCCCTGCCTTGCTCCCGGGGGCGTGCATGAGCTCGGCCACCCTGCCCCGCCGGCCGAGCTGGCTTTCCGGCCGCGCCACCGGGCCACGCCTGGCCCGCCATACCCTGACGCTGGTGGCGATAGCCGTGCTGCTGCTGCCGCTGGCCGACCTTTCGGTGGTCACCCGCGGCCCGTGGACGGAACTCGGCCGCATGCTCCAGGGGCTGGCCTGGCCGAACTTTGCCGGCGTGGAATCGCCCTTTCACGCTTTGGGCCTGACCGTGTCGGTGGCGCTGTGGGGCACGCTGGCCGGGGTGGTGCTGGGCTTTCCGCTGGCACTGCTGTTTGCCCGCTCGAGGCTGGTGCGGGCCGGCTGCGCCTTCGTGCGCGCCATCCACGAGCTGTTCTGGGCGTTGCTGTTCCTGCAGGTGTTCGGCCTCTCGGCGCTGACCGCCCTGGCGGCGCTGGCCATCCCCTACGCCGGCATCTTCGCCAAGGTGTTCGCCGAGATCCTCGAGCAGACCCCGCGGGCGCCGGCCGATGCCCTGCCACCCGGGGTCGGCCGGCTGTCGCGCTTCCTCTACGCCGAGCTGCCGCTGGCCTGGGCCCAGCTCGCCGCCTATACCCGCTACCGCTTCGAGTGCGGCCTGCGCGCCAGCGTGCTGCTCGGCTTCGTCGGCCTGCCGACGCTGGGCTTCCAGCTCGAGACCGCTTTCCGCGAAGGCCGCTACCCCGAGGCCGGCGCCCTGCTGTGGTGCTTCTACCTGCTGATCGCCAGCCTGCCCTGGTGGAGCCACAAGCGGCTGGTGCCGCTGCTGCTGGTCGGCGGGGCCTTGCTGCTCGGCCCCTGGCCGGCAGTGGACGGCGGGCTGCTATGGCGCTTCGTCAGCCAGGACCTGTGGCCGGCGCCGCTGCTCGCGGGGGACTGGACGGGGCTGGCCGGCTGGTTCGCGGCCATCCCCGAGCTGGCCCCGGCCATCGGCAACACCCTGCTGCTGGGACTGCTCGGCACCGTAGGCGCCCTGCTGGTGGCGCTGGTGCTGTGGCCGCTGGCCAGCCGGCACTTCGGCAACCCGGCGAGCCGACTGGCCGGCCGCGGGCTGTTGGTCTTCCTCCGCTCGACGCCGGAGCTGATGCTGGCCTTCGTCTTCCTGCTGGTGTTGGGACCCTCGCTGCTGCCCGCCTGGCTGGCGCTGGCGCTGCACAACGGGGCGCTGATCGCCTTCCTCGCCGCCCGCCACGCCGACGCCCTGGAGCCCGGCATGCCGGGGCTGCCGGCCTCGGGACGCCTGGCCTACGAGCTGCTGCCGCGGATCTACCCTGGCCTGCTGGCGCTGCTCTACTACCGCGCCGAGGTGATCCTGCGCGAGACGGCGATCCTCGGCATGCTGGGCGTCGCCACGCTGGGCTACTACATCGACGAGAACTTCCAGTACCTGATGTTCGACATGGCCGCCTTCCTGCTTCTGGTGACGGCCGGACTCAATATCGCCGTGGACTCGCTGTCCCGACGGCTTCGGCCTCGAGAGGCGCCGCTCGAAGACCCTTGTCTGCGCTAGTTGCCTTTCGGGCAACGAAAAAGGCCGACGCACCATGCGTCGGCCTTTTGCTTGCCGGGGCTCAATCGAAGACCGGCTCAGGCGTCCTTCACCAGGGCGGTGACGGTGACCTCCACCTTGAGCTCGTCGGCGGGCAGCGGCGCGCAGACGCAGGTCCGGGCCGGAGCATGACCCTCGGGCACCCAGGCATCCCAGACGGCATTCATGGCCGCCACGTCGCCGCCGTCCTTGAGGTAGACGGTGGCGCTGAGCAGGTGCTCGCGGTCGGAGCCGATCTCGGCCAGCAGGGCGTCCACACGCGCCAGCATGCTCTCGGTCTGCTCGGTGATGTCGCCTTGGCGGGCTTCGGGGCCGGCCACCTGGCCGCACAGGTAGGCCACGCCGTTATGGATCACGGCACGGCTCATGCGGGCCTTGGTATCGTGTCGCTGGATGGTCATCTATCTCTCCTGAAGAAAAGGCATATGGCCACATAATACCCTAGCATCACTCCCATAAGCAGCCGAATTCGTCGTGCTATTCGGCACACTCGATGCATTTCAACGCCACCGGATCGCCTTCGAGACGCCGGGCACCGATCCAGTCGCCACAGGCGATACATTCTCCGTACTCGCCACGCTCGATCCGCACCAGGGCCGAGGCGATGCGCTTGAGGGTCAGTTGACGGCGTTCCTCCTCGGCCTGGGCCATGGCCTGCCCCTGAAGGGCATCCATGCGCGACAGTCGCCCCACCGAGGTCTGATCCAGAATCACGGTATCGCGCGCCGTCTGGCTACTGACGCTCTGCGCAAGAAGGTCGTCGCGCAGGGCCTCGAGGCGAGTCCTGACGGCTTCCATATCCAGGTCGGGATGGTTCATGGGGCACTTCCACCGTTGATCACGAATTTTTTTCTCGACGCCTGTAAGCATTCGCGATGCACCGCGACTCATCAAGGCATATCGACGCATCGAGCGATGCGCGGTAGCAGCTCACCCCAAGCGATGCACAGGAGACACACCATGAACCGTTCCACCATGATGGCCGCCGTGTTCACCACCGCCCTCGCCCAGGCGGGTGCCATGAGCGCCGTTCAGGCCCAGGAAGACGAGGCCATGGAGAAGTGCTACGGCGTGGCGCTGGCCGGCCAGAACGACTGCAAGGCGGGGCCGGGTACTACCTGTGCCGGCACCTCCACCGTGGACTACCAGGGCAACGCCTGGAAACTGGTCCCGGAAGGTACCTGCACCAGCATCGAGACGCCCCATGGCATGGGCAGTCTGAGCGAGGTCGAGCGCCCCTGAGGTGGCGCCCCGAGCCTACCCCGGCCCGCCGCTCAGCGGGCCGGGCATCATGAGGAGATCGCCATGTCATTACCTCTCGCCCCGGACGCCGTCGGCATCGGCCTCAAGACCCGGCACGCTGAGGCGCTGCTCGCCGCGCCCCGGGCGACCGACTTCCTGGAACTGCACGCCGAGAACCACATGAGCGACGGCGGTCCCGGCCGGGAGCGCCTGCAGGCGCTGGCCGAGCGCTACCCTCTTTCGGTGCACGGCGTGGGGCTGTCGCTGGGCGGCGCCGAGCTCCCTGACCCGGCCCACCTGGCGAGGCTCGTCCATCTTGTAGAGGCGACGGCCCCGGCGCTGGTCTCGGAGCACCTGGCCTGGAGCCGGCTCGACGGCGACTGCTACAACGACCTGCTGCCGGTACCGCTCACCGAGGAGAGCCTGGCGCTGGTCGCCCGCAACGTCGACATCGTCCAGCAGGCCCTGGGCCGCCGGCTGCTGATCGAGAATCCCAGCCTCTACGTGATGCTCGCCATGAACACCCTCGACGAGGCCGAGTTCCTCGCCGAACTGGTGACCCGCACCGGCTGCGGGCTGCTGATGGACGTCAACAACGCCTACATCAGCGCCCACAACCTGGGTCGCGACCTCGATGCCTACCTGGCCGCCCTGCCCTGGGAGTCAGTGGGCGAGTTCCACCTGGCCGGGCACAGCCTCGATGATGCAGCCGACCCACCGCTGCGCATCGACGACCATGGCAGCCCGGTCAGCGAGGCGGTCTGGGCGCTGTATCGCCGGCTGGTGCCCGACGCGGCCGACGCCCCCACCCTGATCGAGTGGGACACCCGAGTACCGACCCTCGAACGCTGGCTCGAGGAGACCGACCTGGCCCGTGCCCAGCGTCTCGCGGTACTGCCCGGAACGGCGAGGAGGACAGCATGAGCGCCCTGGCCGAATGGCAGCAGCGCTTCGCCGACGCCCTGCGCCATCCGCACACCGAAGCCAACGCCGACCTGGGCCAAACCGCGGGGCTCGACGTCTATCGCAACAACGTCCGCCACAGCCTGATAGAGGCGCTAGCCACCGCCTTTCCGCATACCCTCACCCTGCTCGGCGAGCGCTACTTCGCCGCCGCGGCCGGAGACTTCGTCCGCGACCACCCGCCCGACGACCCGCGCCTGACCTGTTACGGCAAGGGCTTCGCCGACTTCCTGGACGACCTGCCACCGCTGGCCGGCCACCGCTACGTGAGCGATATCTGCCGGCTCGAGCGGTCGCGCCTAGACGTCAGCCACGCCGCCGAGGCGGTGGCACTGGACGCGGCACGACTCGCCGCCCACCCCACGCCGGAGGACCTGCGCGTGGCGACTCGACCGGCGACATCGCTGGTGGACTGCCGCCACGACGTACGGGCCCTGTGGCAACACCTCGAGCGGGACGGCGGCACCGCACCGCTCGGCGAGCGAGGAGGCATGGCCTGGCTAGTGGTGCGCCGAGCAGCAAGAGTCGAGTCGATGCCAGTAACGCCGGCGACCGCCGAGCTCTACCGGACACTCGAGGTGGCCGGGCCGGATGGCCGGCGGCTGGAAATGGCCCTGATGCCCAGCGCCGATGCCCATGGACAGGCGGCCGCCGGCGAGGCGCTGGGCACCCTGCTCGGGGCATGCGCCCTGGCCCTGGTCACCGGCGGAGACGAGCGCGACGAAGAGGACATTCCATGAAGGCCCTGCTGATGCCCCTGCGGCTCTACTATCATCGCCTCGAACCGGCACTCGAGCGCCTGCCCTTCGATCTCGTGGCCCTGCTGGCGCGAATCGTGGTGGGCAGCGTCTTCTTTCGCTCGGCGCTGACCAAGGTCGACGGCCTGGCGATCAGCCAGAGCACCTTCTTCCTGTTCGAGCACGAGTACGCCCTGCCGCTGCTGCCGCCGGTGATGGCCGCCTACCTGGCGACCAGCGCCGAATTCGGGCTGTCGCTGCTGCTGTGGGCGGGCCTGGCCACGCGCCTGGCCGCCCTCGGCCTGCTGGTCATGACGCTGGTCATCCAGACCTTCGTCTATCCCGAGGCCTGGGTCACCCACGGCCTATGGGCCATCGGGTTGCTAACCCTGCTGCTGCGCGGTCCCGGATGGCTGTCGCTGGATCGCCTGCTGGGCCGTCAGGTGCCGTCGGCCTGACGAAGCACGCCCTGGGCGAGCCACCAGCCGGCCACCAGCAGTGCCAGCATGCCGCCCAGCACCATCGAGATAGGGGTCCCCAGATCCAGGGCCACGCCCAGAACGCCCGGCGCGATGCCCGTGGAGAAGACCATGGCCGCGCTCAACGTGGACCGCACCCGCCCCAGGTGCTCGGCGCCCCAGAGGCGCACCAGCAGGCTGGTGGCGATGGACTCCTGGGCGCCCATGGCGAGTCCGCCACCGACCATCAGCGCCCAGACCGCGAGGTGTCCGCCCTGGGTCAGGGCCAGCACCAGCCCCAGGGCGAAGGGCAGCAGATACAGCCGCGCCAGGCGCACCGGGCCGAGGCGGTCGACCCAGTGGCCGCCGAGCAGGGCCCCGGGCAGCTTGCCCAGGCCCATGCCGGTCAACGCCAGCGAGTAGACCGCCAGCGAGCTGCCCATGGCCGAGGTCAGTGTTGCCTGGTAGATGAACAGCCCGGTCATGGCGACCGGCAGGGTCATCAGCAACGGCAGCAGGCGCCAGAAGCGCGTATCGCGAAACGGCCGAGGCCCCGACGCCTGGCCACCCTGCGGACGTCGGGTCCGCGGCGCGGACGGCCAGGGCGCCGTCCACAGCGACAGGCCCCACAGCACCCCCAGCGCCGCGCCCAGCGCCCACCACAGCTCGCGCCAGCCGAACCAGACCAGCAGTCCGGCCACCAGCGGCGGCAACAGGGTCTCGCCGAGCATCAGCCCCATGCCGGCGAGCCCCAGGGCACGACCGCGCAGCACCTCGAACTCGCGCCCGGCCAGGGTATTGCCGAGATGGCTCATCATGCCCTGGCCGCACAGCCGCACCAGCCCCAGGCCGAGCACCCCGAGCGGCCACCAGGGCGAGGCGGTCAGCAGCAGGATACCGATGCCCAGCGCCACCAGGATGGCCAGGGCAAAGCGCCGCGGCGCCAGCCAGTCGATGCTGGGCCCCAGGCGCAGCACGGCGAAACCCGCGGCCAGGGTGACCAGCGAATAGGCGGTGCCGAACTCGCCGGCGGTGAAGCCGAGCCGTGCGGCGATGGGCGCCTGAAAGAGGCCAACGAAGAAGCTCTGGCCCAGGCTCGACGTGAACATCGCCAGGAAAGCGATGCCGATCAGCCCCCGATGGTCCTTCAGCAGGGTGCGATAGCTCATGGGGTTCTCCCTGACGGGGTGACACAAAAAGGCCCCGCCATGGCAGGGCCCGAACGAGCGAGGCGCGGCTCAGCGCAGCAGCAGCACCGGCACCGAGGCCTTGCGCAGCATCTCAGTGGTGGTGCTGCCCACCAGCAGTTGACGGATCCGCGAGTGGCCGTAGGCGCCCATCACCACCAGATCGATGTCGTGCTCTTCCTTGTAGCCGCGCAGCGTCTCCTCCACGTCGCCGGCGCGAATGGCGCCCTCGGCCTCGTGGCCGGCCTCGCGCAGGGTGGAAAGCGCCCAGTCGAGCTGGGAACGGTTGTCGCCGGTCTCGGCGCCGACGATCACCACATGGCAGGGAATGCCGCTGAACAGCGGGCTCCGGGCCAGCAGCTCGACGCCCTTGCGAGTGGTGTTGCTGCCATCGAAGGCGATCATCACCTTCTGCGGACGCTGGAAGGTCTCCGGCACCATCAGGATCGGACGGTGCAGGCTGCGCACCACCCGCTCGAGGTTGGAGCCCAGGTGTTCGCTGTCCTGGTGGGCGCTGCCGCCGCGCTTGCCCAGCACCAGCAGGCGGATGTCCTCCTCCAGTTCGGCGAGCGTTTCCACTAGGGTACCGTTGCGCTGGCGGCTGGCGGGCTCGCCGACGCCGTCCTCGACGGCACGCTCCTTGGCCGCCTTGAGCATCAGCCGGCCCTGCTCCTGGGCAACCTTGGCCCGCTGCTCGTCGAGCTGCGAGAGCTCCTCGAGCAGGTGCTCGCGAGACCCCAATCCGATGTTGCCGGAGAGATCCGCCTCGGCGGTCTGCGGGTGGTTATCGACCACGTGCAGAAAGGTCAGCGGCGCCTCGAGCGCCAGACTGGCCCAGGCCGCGTAGTCGCAGACGCCTTCGGAAAACTGCGAGCCGTCGATGGCCGCCATCACCTGTTCTGTCATCTGTCTGTCCTGAAGCTGGCGTGGATTGTGTCGCTTCCGTTCGTTCTACACCATCGCGACCGCCCCGTCACAGGGGCGGCCGACAGCGAGCGTTCAGTGGCCGCCCATCAGCTTCTCGACGGCTGCCGGATCGTCGTGGATGGCATAGCGGTCGACGATGGTGGCGCTGGCCTCGTTGAGGCCGAGCAATTCGACCTCGGTGCCCTCACGGCGGAACTTGATTACTACCCGGTCCAGAGCCTGGACGGCGGTGATGTCCCAGAAGTGCGCCCGGGACAGGTCGATGGTGACCTTCTCCACGCTTTCCTTGAAGTCGAAGGCACGCCCGAAGCGCTCGGAAGAGGCGAAGAACACCTGGCCCACCACCTTGTAGACGCGGCGTTGGCCGGCGTCGGCCTCCTCGACGCCGATGTAGAGAATATTGCCGACCTTGTTGGCGAAGAACAGCGCCGCCAGCAGCACGCCGACGAACACGCCCATCGCCAGGTTATGGGTCCCCACGGTGACCGCCACGGTGGCCAGCATCACGATATTGGTCGACAGCGGATGCTTCTTCAGATCGCGGATAGAGGTCCAGCTGAAGGTGCCGATGGAGACCATGATCATCACCGCCACCAGTGCCGCCATGGGAATCTGCGACACCCAGTCGGCCAGGAACACCACCATGATCAGCAGCATCACACCGGCGAACAGGGTGGAGAGACGACCGCGGCCGCCGGACTTCACGTTGATCACCGACTGCCCGATCATCGCGCAGCCCGCCATACCGCCGAGCAGGCCGGTGCCGATGTTGGCCAGGCCCTGGCCCTTGCACTCGCGGTTCTTGTCGCTCTCGGTGTCGGTCAGGTCATCGACGATGGTGGCGGTCATCATCGACTCCAGCAGGCCCACCACGGTGAGCATGATGGCGTAGGGGAAGATGATCGACAGGGTCTCGAGGTTGAGCGGCACGTCCGGCCACAGGAACACCGGCAGGGTATCGGGCAGCTCGCCCATGTCGCCCACGGTGCGAATGTCCAGGCCGGCGGCCATGGCCACGCCGGTCAGCACCAGGATACACACCAGCGGCGACGGCAGCGTCTTGCCGATTACCGGCACATAGGGGAAGAGGTAGATGATGCCCAGCCCCGCCGCGGTCATGGCGTAGACATGCCAGGTCACGTTGGTCAGCTCGGGCAGCTGCGCCATAAAGATCAGGATCGCCAGAGCATTGACGAAGCCTGTTACCACCGAGCGCGAGACGAAGCGCATCAGGTCCGCCAGGCGCAGGTAGCCGGCGACGATCTGCAGCACCCCGGTGAGCAGAGTCGCGGCCAGCAGGTACTGCAGGCCGTGCTCCTTGACCAGCGTCACCATCAGCAGCGCCATGGCACCGGTGGCCGCCGAGATCATCCCCGGCCGGCCGCCGGCGAAGGCGATGATCACCGCCATGGAAAAGGAAGCATAGAGGCCGATCTTGGGATCGACGCCAGCGATGATCGAGAAGGCGATCGCCTCGGGGATCAGCGCCAGGGCAACGACGATGCCCGACAGGAGATCGCCCTTGATGTTGGAGAACCAGTCTTGCTTGAGGGATCGAGTCATGCTGCGGTCCAGTCGAGAATGGTGGGTTGAGCCATTGAAGCGCGTCAGAGTCATGTCGTGCGCCGTCCCTGCAAACAGCGCGGGGATGCCGACGCCGAGGCACATCGAACGCTTGGTCGCACGTGGAAGACGCCGTGGCGCTTGTAGAAAGAGGCTGGCAGTGCAAGGCAGGCGCGGACGCCAAGGACATCAAGACGATGCCCGACCACGATGACATCGTGACGACGTCATCGCGGCCCGAATTCGGGAGGGAAATGCTAGGGCGGAGTCATCAGCCCGGCACGGAGGGTCATCATGTCGTATCGGTTCCCTTGCGCTGAATCGACAGGGCATGGTGCGGCGCTGGCCACCCCGTCAGAAGCGCGAGAGTCTACCAGACGCGTCGCCTCGCTGCACCCGCCCTAGGTCGACGCCGACTCATCTTCCGGCCCTCTCGGCGGGCGTCGCGCGACGCCTTCTGCCATGTGCCGGAAGGCCTCCATCAGGTCGATGGGCAGCGGCACCACGATGGTGGAGGCGTTCTTGTTGCTCATGTCGCTCATGGTCTGCAGGTAGCGCAGCTGCAGCGCGGCGGGATTCTCGGACATGATGTTGGCGGCCTCGACAAGCTTCTTCGAGGCCTGCAGCTCGCCCTCGGCGTGGATCACCTTGGCGCGCCGCTCGCGCTCGGCCTCGGCCTGGCGGGCGATGGCGCGGATCATGCTCTCGTCCAGGTCGACGTGCTTGATTTCCACGTTGGCCACCTTGATGCCCCAGCCCTCCGCCGAGGCGTCGATGATCTCCTGGATGTCGTCGTTGAGCTTGTCGCGCTCGGAGAGCATCTCGTCCAGATCGTGCTTGCCGAGCACCGAGCGCAGGGTGGTCTGGGCCAGCTGGCTGGTGGCATTGACGAAATGCTCGACCTGGATGATCGCCTTCTCCGGATCCACTACCCGGAAGTAGAGCACCGCGTTGACCTTCACCGTGACGTTGTCCTGAGAGATCACGTCCTGCTCGGGCACGTCCATGGTGATCACCCTCAGGTCGACCACCTGCATCTTCTGAATGCCGGGGATGATGATGAACAGCCCCGGCCCCTTCACCGCCTGGAAGCGGCCCAGGAAGAACACCACGCCGCGCTTGTACTCCGGCAGGATACGAATCGAGGCCGCGATCAGCATCAACAGCAATACGAGCGGCACGAGATAGGAAATCATCATGGCGTGTCTCCTCGAGAGTGACGGCCGGTGCCACCGGCCTCAGGACCTTGCCTCCAGCGGTTCGACCTCGACGGTGAGCCCGTCGATGCCGACCACCCTGACGACCTGCCCGTTCTGCACTGCCACCGGGCTACGAGCATTCCAGCGCTCGCCGTGGAGGCGCACATGACCTTCACCCTGGAAGTTTTCCAGGGCCACGGCCTCGACGCCCAGCAGCTCTTCCTGACCGGTGCGGACCGGCCGGCGGCGCAGCCCCAGGAAGCGGGTCATGACCCACAGCATCAGGCCCGCCGCCACCAGGGCGATACCGCCAATCAGCGGCAGCGATATGTTCAGGGTATCCGCATCCATCAGCATCACCGATCCGATCACGAAGGCCACGATGCCGCCGATGCCCAGAATCCCGAAGCTCGGCATCAGCGCCTCGCCGACGATCAACGCCAGGCCGACCAGGATCAGCGCCAGGCCAGCATAGTTAACGGGTAGCACCTGAAAGGCGAACAGCGCCAGCAGCAGGCAGATGATGCCGATGGTGCCAGGCACCAGGCTGCCGGGATTGGCCAGCTCGAAGATCAGGCCGTAGAAGCCGATGATCATCAGGAAATAGGCCACGTTGGGGTCGGTGATCACCGCCAGCAGCCGGGTGCGCCAGTCGGGATCGAAGCGCTCGATGGCGAGCTCCGCGGTATCCAGGGTGAGTGTGCCATCCGCCATCACCACCTCGCGGCCATCGATCTGGGCCAGCAGATCGTCGAGGTCAGAGGCCAGCACGTCGATGACGTTCTGCTCCAATGCTTCCCGGGCGGTAAGGTTGACCGCCTCGCGCACCGCCGCCTCTGCCCAGTCGGCGTTGCGACCGTGGCGGTTGGCCAACGAGCGGATATAGGCCACGGCGTCTTCCAGCACCTTGCGTTCCATGGCGGTCTCGCCGCGCCGCTTGCCCGCCTCCTCGCCGCTCGCCTCGGACGACGATGCCTCGGCCTGATCCGTCTCGGCCTCGTCCGCGGTATCTTCCTCCGTGGGCGAGGCGTCGCCGCCGGCCGACTTGTCCTTGCCAGCGGCGGTAGCCCCCGCGTCGTCTTGTGCCCCTTCCTGGTCATCCGGCGACTCCGGCTCGCCGATGCCGGGAAAGCCGCCCCCGCCGCCGATCTGCACCGGCGTGGCCGATCCCAGGTGGGTGGCCGGCGCCATGGCCGCCACATGGCTGCCATACAGCAGGTAGGTGCCGGCGCTGGCCGCCCGGGCACCGCCGGGGGAGACATAGAAGGCCACCGGCACCTCGGAGGCCAGCATGGCCGAAATCATGTCGCGCATGGCGGCATCGAGGCCGCCGGGGGTGTCCACCTGCACCACCGCCAGGCGAGCCTCGCGCTCGGCAGCAAGCTCCAGGCCACGCTGAAAGTAGTCGCTGGTCGCCGGACCGATGGCGCCATCGAGGGTCATCACCAGCGCCACACCGCGCTCCTGCTGCGCCGTCGCCTGCCAGGCGACGAACGCCCCCAGCAGCAGGCAGGCCAGGCTCAGCCCAAGCAGGATGCGACGCCGGCTACGCGATCGGTAAATTCTCATGGCGCCCCCCTTCGGCCCCGGGCGGGGCCGCTACAGGTGCCGGGCGAGGCGATCAGGCGTCGGGGCGAACCCCGGGGTTCATCGCCAGTACATCGGCGCGAATCACCTGCTGCTCGGCAATCAACTCGTTGACCACGGCCCGGCTGGCCCGGTAGTGCGGCGTTTCCTTATGGGCCGCCAAGGCCTGCTGATCAGTGTAGATCTCGTAGAGATGGAAGAGGTCCTGGTTGTCGCGATCCTCGATCACGTCGAAGGCATGGCAGCCCGGCTCGTCGCGCACCGAGGCCTCTGCGTTGGGCAGCATGGCCTCCAGGAAGCGGTCGCGGGTGCCGGGTTTCAGGCGGGTCTGGACGATGATGCAGTACATGGGGAACTCCTCGAATGTAGTCAGCATGGTTGTGAAACGGATCATTTTATGGAAACATTTTCCAATTGATTACTGAACCCCCTTGCGCGAAGGAGGCCCCATGCAACGTCCCGCGCCGTTCAACGGCATGCGCCACATCGCCCTGCAGGTCCAGGACCTGGAGGCCTGCGAACGCTTCTACGTCGATGTCCTGGGCATGACAGTACTGCGCCGGGCCCATGAGGACCTGGTCTACCTGACGCTGGGCAACGACAACTTCTCGCTGGCCCGCGCCAAGGCCGACACCGGCGGCGATCCCCAGCGCCTTGACCACTTCGGCTTCGTGGTCGACGAGCGCGACGACGTGGATGCCTGGAACGACTTTCTTCAGGCTCAAGGCGTCGAGGTGGTTCGTGGCCCTCACGACCATGCCGACGGCGGACGCAGCCTCTACTGCAAGGACCCCGACGGCAACACCGTCCAGCCGCTCTACCACCCGAGCGTCTCCGGCCAGCGACTGCGCTGAGCCCCACTTCTCTCTCGTGGCGGCCCCGGCCGCCGCCCCCTACGGCATGCCCGCCATGCTGACTCGTTAGGCGCCACCGATCCGGTGGCGCCCTTTTTCTTGCCCGCCAAGCGGTTATTATCGGAACCTGAGGCATACGTCCGCCGAGATTCATGCTGAGAGTCTCGGCGCGGTCGCGCGGCATCCGTCGGTAAGGCAAACGGCCCGGCGGCGACTCACTGCCGAGAGCGATAACCACAAGGATTACCGATGCCTACGACCATGGTCGACACCGACCAACATGCCCCGTCCCCGCTGCTCGACGCCCTGGCTCGCGCCCTGAAACGCGCCGGCGAGTTCAATCGAGTCCTCGACTTGTCACCCATGGCCGATACCGGTCTGGCCCATCGCCACGTGTGGATACACCACGCGGACGGCGACCGGGTGGCGCGCATTCCCAAGCAGAGCCAGATGGGCATGGCTGTCGAGGACAACCTCGCCTACCAGGCCGCATGCTTCACCCGGGCCGCCGACGGCGGCAACACGCCGGCGTTCCATGGCGTGCTGCCGCCGGACGACGACCTGCCGCGGGGCGCCCTGCTGGTCGAAGCCATCGAGGGTCGTCCGGCCCACCTGCCGGACGACCTGCCGGCCATCGCCCGCACCCTGGCCAGCCTGCATCGACTGCCGCTTCCTGCGGCGGGGGAGCAAGCGCCGCTGCTGGCCCCTGCCGATCCCTGGCAGGCCATGCGCGACGAGGTGTTCGGCCAGGCAGAGGCACTGCCCGAGGCTGGGCTCGCCCCAGAGGCCCGTGCGCTGATCGAGGCCCAGCTGCAAGCACTGCCAGCGCGTCTGCCAGATGCCGACAGGATGACGGCCCTGATCAGCTTCGACGCCCACCCCGGCAACTTCCTGATCGACGCCACCGGGCGCGCCGTGCAGGTCGACCTGGAGAAGTGCCGCTACGGCCTGCCAGGCTTCGATCTGGCCCACGCCAGCCTCTATACCTCCACCACCTGGGATCCACTCAGTCGGGCGATACTCGACGCGAGCCAGCTCATGGACTTCCACGCCGAGTGGCTATGCGCCATGGGGCCGGCCGGCGACGACCACCCTGATACGGCGTTGCTGGCCTGCCGCCGCGCCATGTGGCTGTGGTCGCTGACCTGGTGCGCCAAGTGGCGTCGCAGCCATCGCCAAGCCCCGGACGCCGCTCGCTCGGGCGAAGACTGGTCCTCCGCGCTCAGCGAGGACAGGCTGGTCGCCCATGTCCGAGAGCGGGTCGAACACTATCTGGCCCCGGCGACCCTGCGCCGAGTCATCGAGGAGTTCGACGCCCTCATGTCCGCCACTCACTGCAAAGGACGACCGTGATGCCTTCCTATTCCCCGCTGCGATACGCGGCCCGCGTGCTGCTCGCTCCCCTGCTGGCCTTGACGACGCTCGGCATGGCCATGGCCGAAGAGGCACCGCTCCCAGAGGAATGGGCCGATATCGAGGCCTTGGCTCGCGGTCAGACCGTGTACTGGAATGCCTGGGGCGGTGACGCCGCCACCAATCGCTATATCGACTGGGTCGCCGGGCACCTGGCCGAGCGCTTCGAGATCGAGCTGTTACACGTCAAGCTCGACGACACCGCGGCCGCGGTGTCGCGGGTGATCGCCGAGAAGTCGGCCGGCAACGTCGACGATGGCGCCGTGGACCTGGTGTGGATCAACGGCGAGAATTTCGCCGCCATGAAGCGCCATGAGCTGCTGTATGGCCCCTTCGCCGAACGCCTGCCCCACTTCGCGCTGACCGCCCCGGACGACAATCCCGAGATGCGTACCGACTTCACCCTGCCCACCGAGGGCTTTGAAGCGCCCTGGGGCAAGGCCCAGCTGACCTTCTACTACGACGCCGAACGGCTCGAGACTCCGCCCCGCAGCATGGCCGAGCTGCTCGCCTGGGCTCGCGCCCATCCCGGACGCTTCACCTATCCGCTGGTGCCCGACTTCCTGGGCAGCACCTTTCTCAAGCAGGCGTTGATCGAGCTGGTCGAAGACCCGAGCGTGCTCGCCGATCCGGCAGAGCGGCACGACGTAGCGGCGGTGACCGCCCCGCTATGGGAGTTCCTCGACGCCCTGCACCCCCAGCTGTGGCGCCGCGGACGCGACTTCCCCGCCAGCGGCCCCGAGCTCAAGCAGTTGATGGGCGACGGCGAGCTGTCGCTTGCCTTCACCTTCAATCCCTCGGAGCCCGCCGCCGCGGTGGCCGCCCATCAGCTACCGCCCAGCACCCGCAGCTACGTGCTCGACGGCGGCACCCTGGGCAACGTGCACTTCGTGGCGATCCCCTTCAACGCCGCCCACAAGGCCGGCGCCCTGGTGCTGGCCAACTTCCTGCTCTCACCGGAAGCCCAGGCCCGCAAGCAGGACATCGAGGTCTGGGGCGATCCCACGGTGCTCGACATGACCAAGCTGACGCCAGAACAGCGAGTGGCCTTCTCCAGCCAGGACGATCATCCCGCCCGGCTGCCTCCAGAGGCGATGGGCAAGCTGCTTCCGGAACCTCATCCCAGTTGGATGGAGGCCCTGGAAGCCGGCTGGCGCGAGCGCTATGCCGACGACGGTTGAGCCCTGCCACCGGGCGAGAGCTAGCGCCGAATGACCCTGTTCGAGACCACGATTCGCCTGGTGCCGCGCCTCACCGTACTGCTGCTGATCGTTCCAGTGGTGGCAGGACTGGCCGGCGTGGTGGCGCCGGCCTTCGGCTGGCTGCCGGCCCTGGGCGGTGAGCGCTGGACACTGGCCCCCTGGCGGGCGCTGGCGCAGACTCCCGGCCTGCCCGACATGCTGCGCCTGAGCCTGGTCACCGGGCTTGCCAGCAGCCTGGCGGCACTGGCTATCGTGGTGCTGTTCCTGGGCGCCTTCCTCGACACTCGCCTCTTCCACCTGGTACGGCGGCTGCTCTCGCCGCTGCTGGCGGTGCCCCATGCCGCCGCCGCCATCGGCCTGGCCTTCCTGCTGGCGCCCTCCGGGCTGGCCAGCCGGCTGGCCTCGCCCTGGGCGAGCGGCTGGACGCAGCCACCGGACTACCTGTTTCCCGGTGACCCGGCGGGGCTGGCGCTGATCGCCGGGCTGGTGCTCAAGGAGGTGCCCTTCCTGCTGCTGATGAGCCTCGCCGCCCTGCCCCAATGCCAGGCCGCCGAGCGACTGCAGGTCGCCCGGGCGCTGGGCTACGGTCGGCTCAACGCCTTCACCAAGGCCGTGCTGCCGGGGCTCTATCCGCTGATCCGCCTACCGGTCTATGCGGTCATCGCCTTTGCCACCTCGACGGTGGAAGTGGCGATGATCCTCGGCCCCTCGACGCCCCCGACACTGGCAGTGGCGGTGGGGAGATGGCTCGGCGATCCCGACCTGGCGATGCGCTTCCAGGCCTCGGCCGCCGCGCTGCTGCAGCTCGGCGTTACCGCGCTGGCGCTGCTGATATGGTGGCTGGCCGAGCGCCTGGTCGCCCGAGTGGCCGTCGGCTGGCTGGAGAACGGCCAGCGTCGCCGCGGCGAGCGCCTCGGCCGCGGATTCGGCGCCGGGCTCACCGGGCTGGCAATCCTGCTGCTTGGCGCCAGCCTGGCAGGGCTGGTGCTATGGTCTCTGGCCGCCTGGTGGCCCTTCCCCGCCGCCTGGCCTTCGCCGATGACGCTCGACACCTGGCGTGCGGCCGCCGATACGGCGCCGACGCCGCTCGGCCATACCGCCAGCCTGGGACTGGCCGCTACCCTGCTCGCGGTGGCGCTGACGATCGGCTGCCTGGAAGCCGAAACCCTGCGCCGCCGCCCCCTGCGCCCGGGGTCGCAGTTGATCCTCTACCTGCCGCTGCTGGTGCCGCCGGTGGCCTTTCTCTACGGGCTGGTACAGCTGCAGGCCCAGTTGGGACTGGCCTCGGGCTGGCCGGCGGCGGCCTTCGGCCACAGCCTGTTCGTGCTGCCCTACGTTTTCCTCTCGCTGGCCGAGAGCTACCGTCGACTCGATCCACGCTGGGGCCAGGTCGCCGCTGCCCTGGGCGCCTCTCGGGCGCGTACCTTCTGGCGGGTACGCCTGCCCATGCTCGCCTCGCCGATCGCCGTGGCGGCAGCGGTCGGCTTCGCGGTCAGCGTCGGCCAGTACCTGCCTACGCTGCTGCTCGGCGGCGGCCGCCTGGCCACCCTGACCACCGAGGCGGTGAGCCTGGCCAGCGGCGGCGACCGTCGCCTGACCGCGGTCTATGCGCTGGGCCAGCTGGCCCTGCCGGCGCTGGGCTTCGCCCTGGCGGCAGGCCTGCCCCGCCTGCTGCTGCGCCACCGATACCCGACGCGGTAACCCTCGCCATGTTCACGGAGTCCGCCATGCCCGCCCCCGCGCTGATCCTCGACGACGTCGTCATCCACCACGGCCACCAGCGCCTGGTAGCGGTGGACGCACGCATTGCCGCGGGCGAGGTGCTGACCGTGATGGGGCCCTCCGGGGTCGGCAAATCGACCTTGCTGGCCCAGGCCGCCGGTTTCCTGGCCCCGGCCTTCACCGCCAGCGGGCACATCCGCCTGGGCGACGTCGATCTGACTCGGCTCGCCCCGGAGCGTCGCCGACTGGGCCTGCTGTTCCAGGACCCGCTGCTGTTCCCCCATCTCAGCGTGGGCGGCAACCTGGCCTTCGGGCTGCCCGCCAGCGGCGGACGGCGCAACGAGCGACGCAGAGCGCGGCGTCGCAGGATCGAGGAAGCACTGAATGACATCGGCCTGGCCGGCTTCGCCGACCGCGACCCGACCACCCTCTCCGGAGGCCAGCGCGCCCGAGTGGCGCTGATGCGGGTACTGCTGGCCGAGCCGCGGGCAATGCTGCTCGACGAACCCTTCTCCAAGCTCGATGCGGCACTGCGCGAGGAGATGCGCCGGCTGGTGTTCGCCCGCATCCGTGCCCGGGGGTTGCCGACCCTGATGGTGACCCACGACCGGGAAGACGCCGAGGCGGCCGGTGGGCAAGTGATCGAGCTGGCTCCGCAGCCGCAGGGCTAATATGGAGATATCCCAGGACAGACTCCGGAACGCCCCCATGGCCTCCCACCCGAATGACACTGGCGCGCCGGACGCTTCGACATCGCCAGCGCTGGCGATCATCGTGCCAACCCTCAACGAGGCCCTTACCATCGAAGCCAACCTGAGGGCCCTGGCACCGCTCATCGCACGCGGCGTCGAGGTCATCGTCGTCGACGGCGGCAGTCAGGACGCCACCCGCCGCCTGGCCGCCCCACTGGCGTCGCGGCTGGCGGTCGGCGAACGCGGCCGGGCCCACCAGATGAACGCCGGCGCCCGGCTGACACGTGCCAGGGCGCTGCTGTTCCTGCACGCCGATACCAGGCTGCCGGAGGGCGCCGATAACCTGGTCGCCGAAGCGCTCGCCGACCGACACCGCTGGGGCCGCTTCGACGTTCGCCTCAGCGGCCGCCATCCCATGCTGGCGGTGATCGCCTCCGCCATGAACCTGCGTTCGCGGCTGACCGGTATCGCTACCGGCGACCAGGCGCTGTTCATGACCCGAGCGGCCTACGAGGCGGTGGGCGGCTTCCCGAATCAGCCGCTGATGGAGGACATCGAGATATCGCGGCGCCTCAAGCGGCAGTCGCCGCCGGCCTGCCTGCATGCCCGGGTGACGAGTTCCGGGCGGCGCTGGGAGACCCACGGCGTGTGGCGTACCGTCCGGCTGATGTGGCGCCTGCGCTGGGACTACTGGCGGGGCACACCCGTGGCACGGCTGGCGAAGGCCTATCGCGATGCACGCTGAGCCCCCGAGAATCGCCGTCCTCGCCAAGGCGCCGCTGCCGGGCCGGGTAAAGACACGTCTGATACCGGCGCTGGGCGCCGCCGGCGCGGCCGCCCTGCACGAGCACCTGCTGCGCCGCACCCTGGCCGTGGCAATAGCGGCCAGCAGCGTCGATCGCCTGACACTGTGGACGGCCCTTCACCACGACCATCCGCTGTTCGTCGAGCTGGCCGAGACCCATGGCATCGCCCTGTCGCCCCAACCAGCGGGCGACCTGGGACGACGCATGCATCATGCCCTGGCCGCCGAGGCCGGCCCCGGCCTGGTGGTGGGGAGCGACTGTCCGGCGCTCACCCCAACCCTGCTGCGTGACTGCTGGGTGGCGCTTGAGACGGCCGAGGCGGTATGCCTGCCGGCGGAGGACGGCGGCTATGGGCTGATCGGCGCCCGCGAAAGCGACCCCGCCCTGTTCGCGGGCATCGACTGGGGCGGCGAGAGGGTCATGGCCCAGACCCGGGCCCGGGCGTCGGCGTTGAACTGGCGGCTGGCCTGCCCCGCCCGGGTGTGGGACCTTGACCGTCCGAGCGACCTGGTGCGCTTCGCCGCCCGGGATGAAGACGGATGTTGACGAGAGGACCGCTATGTCGAGCGCCGACCACCATGAGGAGGACCGCCGGCAGCGCCTGGCCGCCGTACGCCCCCGGCTGGTGTCCTTCGCGCTGCTGCACCTGCGCGATCGCGCCCAGGCCGAGGACGCCGTCCAGGAGGCCCTGGCCGCGGCGCTGGAAAAGGACGCCAGCTTCGGCGGCCGCTCCGGCTACGAGACCTGGGTGTTCGGCATCCTCAAGTACAAGATCCTCGACGCCATGCGCGTCCAGCAGCGTCAGGGCAAGTGGCAGCCACTGGACGAGGAAGCCGGCGACGAGGCCATCGATCGCCAGTTCCAGCAAAGCGGGCGCTGGCAGCCCCAGGCACGCCCGGCCGCCTGGGGCGAACCGGAGGCGGCCTTCGAGAGCGAGCACTTCTGGCGGGTCTTCGACGCCTGCATGATCGGACTGCCGGACAACCTGGCTCGGGTGTTCTCGCTGCGCGAGCTGATGGGCCTGTCCACCGGCGATATCTGCCAGGAGGTGGGCATCCGCGAGAACAACTGCTGGGTGATGCTGCATCGGGCGCGACTGCGCCTGCGGGCCTGCATCGAACGCGGCTGGTTGACGGAGGACACCATATGCTGATGTGCAAGCAGGCCACGCGCCTGATGTCGCTAAAGCTGGACCGCCCGCTAAGCCTGGGCGAACGCCTGTCGTTGCGCCTGCACCTGGCGATGTGCGGCGCCTGCCGAGAGTGCGATCGCCAGTTCACGCTGCTGCACGGCGTCGGCCCTCACTTCGAGCCGGAGCGCCACCGGGGTGACAAGGCGGAGTGAAGGCTACCCCGTTGGGCTCGCGTCAGTCGGCGGCCGCCCTCGCCGCCAGACCCTCGAGGGCTTCGGCCACCGTCCCACCCGGCCTGTCGAGTACCGGGGACTGAGCAGACCGCTAGCGCATCGAGCCTGGCCAGATCGCCGCCGCCGGGCGAGAACCGCGCACGACATGGAGGCATCGTCATGGTGATTCCACTGGGCCGCGCACTGCGATACGGTCTGTTCATGATCCTGCTGGCGCTCGGCGCGCCGGCCCAGGCCCAGGACGTTCGCTTCACCCCGGACGAGATCCTGGCCTGGCCGATGCGCGCCTTCGAAGGCGAAACCGAATACCGGCTGGCGACCCTCGACGGCGAGGCGGTGCTGGCGGCCCGGGCGCGGGGCCAGGCCTCGGCGAAATACCTCGAGCGCGACATCGACCTCACCGCCACGCCCTACCTCAAGTGGTGCTGGCGAGTCTCGGGCCTCTACCCCGGCCTCGACGAGCGCACCAAGGCCGGCGACGACTATCCGGCCAGGGTCTACGTGGTGCGCCGCACTGGCCTGCTGCCCTGGCAGGTCCAGTCGGTGAACTACGTGTGGTCCTCGACCCAGGCCGCCGGCACCGACTGGCCCAACGCCTTCACCGACCGGGCACGGCTGTTGGCCCTGCGAGGCGGCCCCGAGCGAGTCGGCGATTGGGTGGCCGAGGTGCGCAACGTGCGCGACGACTATCGCCGGCTGTTCGGCGAGCGTCCCGGGCGACTCGCCGGCCTGGCGCTGATGACCGACGGCGATAACGCCGGCGGTGACGCCACCGCCTGGTTCACCGCTCTGACCCTATCGCGCGACGCTACACCGCCCCGCTGCCCGCGGTGAGGTCGTCTCAGATCAGGCGATCGGCCAGGTCTTCCAGATCGGCCACGGTGAGGTCCGGCTCGATGCCCCAGGGGTCGAAGGGGGCCTCCGGGCTGCGCCGAACCCAGGCCGCCCTCAAACCGGCGTGGCGGGCCCCGATCACGTCGAAGGCATTGCTGGAGATGAGCCAAATCTCGGACGGGGCGGCCTCGAGCCGCTGGCGCAGATGAAAGTAGACCGCCGGATCAGGCTTGAAGCGCTTGACCTCGTCGACGCTGACGATGTCCTCGAAGCGATCGCGCAGCGACGCCCCGGAGAGCAGGCGGGTCACCGCTTCCTGGCTGCCGTTGGAGAAGGCCACGCAGCTGATGCCGACCTCGGCCAGTCGCGCCAGCGCCGCTTGCGCCTCGGGAAAGGCCGGCAGGCTGCCATAGCGCCCCATCAGGTGATCCTTGTCGGCCTCGGACAGCCGGGTCTGAAGAGCGCGATCGATGTACTCCAGGGCCTCACGGGTGCAGCGGGCGAAGTCAACGTAGTCGCCCATCAGCCCGCGACGGAAGCTGTACTCCAGCTGCTTGTCGCGCCAGCGCCGCGAGAACTCCACCGCCTGCGCCGGCTCGGCCAGACGCTGCTCCAGTTCGGCCACCACGCCGTGAGTGTCGATCAGGGTGCCGTAGACATCGAAGGCCAGTAGCTTCGCCATGGGCGTCTCTCCTCGAAACGATGAATCTACACAGCCTGGGCCAGTGCCCAACGCGGCACAAGTCGGATCATTGCGCCGCCAGGCGCGACAGCGCGAAGCCGGCGATGGCGGTGTCCTGAACGCCGGTGCCGGTCAGGTCGCAGACGGTGATGGTGGACGCCGACAGACGCAGCATGTCGCCTTCGGCGAGTACCCGCCCCAGCTCGTGGACCTTGAACGGCACCTCGCCCCCGGCGAAGGCCTTGAGCTCGCCGTTGGTCTCGCTCTGGGCCCGGGTATCGGCGACGAAGGCATCGGCGCGGGTCAACACCGAGGCGGCCAGCTCGCGCTTGTCGGGACTGTCCGAGCCCATGGCGGTGACGTGCACGCCCTCGGGCAGGTCGCGAGCGTGCAGCAGCGGCTCCCGGGCCGGCGTGGTGGTAACGATGATATCGGCCCGCGCGCAGGCCCCGGAGACCGTCTCGTGAACCTCGACCGCCAGGCCTCGGGCACGCAGCCGCTGGGCACAGGCCTCGGCGCCCTCGCGACGACGCGCCCAGATATCGACGCTGTGGATGTCGCGCACCAGCCGCAGCGCCTCCACCTGGCGCTCGGCCTGCTCGCCGGCGCCCAGCACCGCGACCCGGCGGCTGTCCTCCCGGGCCAGGGTCTTGGCGGCGATGGCGCCGGCCAGCGCGGTGCGCACCATGGTGAGGTACCCCTCGTCGAAGAGTACCGCCTCGACCAGCCCGGTCTTCGCCGAGAACACCATCATCAGGCCGTTGAGGCTCGGCAGGCCGAGCTTGGGATTGTCGAAGAAGCCGGGGCTGACCTTGATGGCGAAGCGCTCGGCGCCGCGGATGTGCGCGGTCTTGACGTCCACCTCGCCGTTGGCTTCCTCGATGGCCATCGACAGGATCGACGGCTGCACCACCCCACCGCGCCCCAGGGCGGCGAAACCGGCTTCGACCGCCGCCAGGGCCTCACGATCGATGCCGACGGCGCGTTCGATGGCATCGCGTTGATAGAGCTGCATGACGATCTCCAGAAGGAAGAAGAAAGAGTGAAGAGGGAAGAGGGAAGAGAAGCGGACGATGCGCCATCGCCCCAAGACCGCGGCCCGTAGCCCGTAGCCCGTAGCCCGTAGCCCGTAGCCCGTAGCCCGTAGCCCGTAGCCAGCAGCCTAGCGCCCCGCCATCGCCCGGGCCCGATCGAGGGTCTCGAGCGACACGGCGTTGCCGGAGAGGATCAGCGCGATCTTCTGGCCACGTATCTCGAGGCCATGCTCGGCCAGGGCCGCCAGACCTACCGCGGCAGCCCCTTCCACCAGCTGCTTCTCGTGCTCGAGAAGGTCGACCATGGCCGCGGCGATGGCGGTCTCCGAGACAGCGTAGTGATCGTCCATCACCCGGCGCACCAGGTCGAAGGAACAGCGGTTGTCGAGGCCGATGCCGCCGCCCAGGGAATCGCCCAGGCTCTCCACTTCCTCCACGGCCACCGGGTGGCCAGCGGCCAGGCTCTCGGCCATGGCCGCGCCCCGCGACAGGCTGACCCCGGTGATGCGCGTCGCCGGCCGGATCGCCTTGACCGCGGCGCCGATGCCGCCCAGCAGGCCGCCGCCGGAGAGACCGACGATCACCCTGTCCAGGTCGGGGACATCCTCCATCAGCTCGAGGCCGATGGTACCCTGGCCAGCCACGATCAGCGGGTCGTCGAAGGGCGGGATCAGCATCATGCCCCGCTCTTCGACCCGGCGGGTGACCTCCTCGAAGGCGGCGTCCTGGCTCTCGCCGACGCGCACCACCTCGGCCCCTAGCTCGGCGATGGCTGCCGCCTTGTACTCGGGTACCAGCCGCGACAGGCAAACCACTGCGGGAATCCCCAGCGTCGCGGCGGCGTGAGCCACGGCCCTGCCGTGATTGCCGGTGGAGGCGGTCACGACTCCCGTAGACAAGGCATCCGGCCCTCGCCGCTCCAGTAAGGCAGCGATCATGTTGGTGGCACCGCGCAGCTTGAAGGCGCCGGTGGGCTGGCAGGTCTCCCACTTGAGCAGGATCTCGGCGCCGAAGCGCGCCGAGAGCGCCGCCGAGCGCGTCAGCGGCGTGCGCACCGTCCGGCCGGCGATCCGCCGTCGGGCGGCATAGCACTCGGCCAGGCCGACCTCGGCAAGGTCCGTGGTCATGAGTCCCTCCTTACCGCGACATGATGACGACACCGCCCCGGCACAGACAAGATCGCCGCGGGCAGGGCCCGCGGCGATGATCGGCTCGAGTCGGTAGCGACGATGAGCTTGCCGCCGGCTCATCGGCTGGGTCACCGAGTCTCTCAGGCGGTCTGCAGCTCGCCTTCCCGCACCAGGGCATCGGTGACCTTGCCCACCGCACGCTCGGCGCGAGCGACGATCTCGTCGACCTCGGCACGCGTGGTGGTCAGCGGCGGCGCGAAGCCGAGGATGTCGCCCTGCGGCATGGCCCGGGCGATCAGGTTCTCCTCGAGCGCGGCGGCAGCGACGCGCGGGCCGACCTTGAGGCTCGAGTCGAAGTGGCGGCGCAGTGCCGGATCGGCGGAGAACTCCAGCGCCGCCAGCATGCCCACGCCGCGTACGTTGCCGACGATGGGGTGATCGCCGAAGGCGGCCTGCAGGCGATTCTGCAGGTAGGCGCCAGTCTCGGCAGCGTTCTCGGTCAGGCCTTCGCGCTCGATGATCGCCAGGTTGGCCAGGCCGGCGGCACAGCCAAGGGCATGACCGGAGTAGGTCCAGCCGTGACCGATCGGGCCATATTCGCCGGTGCCCTGCTCCAGCACGCTCCAGACCCGGTCGCCGACGATGACGCCGGACAGCGGCTGATAGGCGCTGGTCAGGCCCTTGGCCACGGTGATCAGGTCAGGCTTGATGCCGTAGAGGTGGCTGCCGAAGTCGGCACCGATGCGCCCGAAGCCGCACACTACCTCGTCGGCGATCAGCAACACATCGTACTTGGCCAGCACCGCCTGGATCTCGTCCCAATAGCCCTCGGGCGGCGGCACGATACCGCCGGTGCCCAGTACCGGCTCGCCGATGAAGGCGGCCACGGTATCCGGCCCCTCGGCCAGGATCATCTCCTCGAGCTTCTGCGCGCAGTGCTTGGAGAACTCACGCTCGGTCATGCCCTCCTGCTCGGCGGCACGATGGTAATAGTACGGCGCCTCGGTGTGCAGGATGCCGGCCATCGGCAGGTCGAACTGGTCGTGGAACGCCTTGAGCCCGGTCAGCGAGCCGGTCGCCAGGCCAGAGCCATGGTAGCCGCGCTGGCGGGAGATGACCTTCTTCTTCTGTGGCCGTCCCAGCACGTTGTTGTAGTAGCGCACGATCTTGAGCTGGGTCTCGTTGGCATCACTGCCACCGAGGCCGTAATAGATCTTGGACATGCCGGGGCCGGCAAGCTCGAGGATCTTCTCGGACAGGGCGATCTGCGGTTCGTTGGAGTGGCCCACGTAGGTGTGGTAGTAGGCCATCTCGAGCGCCTGCTGGTAGATGGCCTCGGCCACCTCGGTACGGCCGTAGCCGATGTTGACGCAGTAGAGCCCGGCGAAGCCGTCAATGAACTCGCGGCCGTCCTTGTCGACGATGTGGATGCCCTTGCCACCGGTGATCACGCGCCCCGGCGCATCGCCATGGGCGAAGTCACGCAGGTGGGTGGAGGCGTGGAAGGTCACCTTGCGGTCGCGATCGATCAGATCCTTGTGAGTGGTCATGCGCTTCTCCAGTAAGACTCCCCGGCTCCGCCGGGGAGGATGATATTCGGTTTCATGATGCGGTGACCCCGTGGGAGCGCTCTTCAGAGCGCGAGGGTGTGTGGCCTGGCCATCGCGCAGCAAGCTGCGCTCCCACGGTCGTCGCTGTTCAACTGCCTGATACCGACCCCAGCGCCCCCAGGCAGTAGTACTTCGTCTCCAGATATTCGTCGATGCCGGTCACGCCGCCCTCGCGACCCAGGCCCGACTGCTTGACGCCGCCGAAGGGCACGGGGGGGCCAGTCATCTTCACCGAGTTCACCGAGACCATGCCGTACTCCAGCGCCCGCAACAGCTTCCAGATGCGGCGAATATCGTGGGTATAGACGTAGGCCGCCAGGCCATACTCGGTATCGTTGGCCATCTCGATGACTTCGTCGTCGTCGCGATAGGAGGTGATGCCGGCCACCGGGGCGAAGTTCTCCTCGCGCCACACCTTCATGGCCGGCGTGACACCGGTCAGCAGGGTGGGCATGAAGAAGTTCTCGCCCGGCGCCTGGCCCTGGTCGCCGGCCACCAGGGTGGCACCGCGGGACAGGGCGTCGTCGACGATGGCCGAGGCCTTCTCCACCGCCTGACGATGGATCAGCGGACCGAGATCGACCTCGCTCTCCAGGCCGTTGCCAACGGTCAGCGCCGCCATGCGCTCGACGAACTGCTCGACGAACTCGTCGTGGATCGACTCGTGCACCAGGATGCGGTTGGCCGCCAGGCAGTCCTGGCCGGCGGTCTGGAACTTGGCCGCCACGGCGGCGAAGGCCGCCTCCTTGGGATCCATGTCCGGGCCGACGATGAAGGGCGCATTGCCGCCGAGCTCGAGCGATACGCGCTTCACGGTATGTGCGCACTGCTCGATCAGCAGCCGACCGACCCGGGTGGAGCCGGTGAAGGACAGCGCCTTGATGCGGTCTTCATCGCACAGCAGCTTGGAGACCTCGGCGGCGTCGCCCAGCACCACGTTGAAGATGCCCGCGGGGATGCCGGCACGCTCGGCCAGTTCGGCCAGCGCCAGCGCCGAGAACGGCGTCTCGTGGGCCGGCTTGACGATCACCGGGCAGCCGGCGGCCATGGCAGCAGCGGCCTTACGGGTGATCATCGCCAGCGGAAAGTTCCAGGGCGTGATCAGCGCAGCGATGCCCACCGGCTCCTTGAGCGTGCCGAGCGCCGCATTGGGGATATGGCTGGGAATGGTGTCGCCGTAGGTGCGCTTGCCCTCTTCGGCGAACCAGCGCACGAAGCTGGCACCGTACTCTACCTCGCCGCGAGCGTCCGGCAGCGGCTTGCCCTGCTCAAGGGTCATGATGGTCGCCAGGTCCTCACGATGGGCCTGCAACAGATCGTACCAGGCCAGCAGGCGCTCGCAGCGCTCGTCGGCACGCAGCGCCCGCCAGTGCACGAAGGCGGCCTCGGCGGCATCCACGGCGGCGGTGATCTGGGCCGGCTCGAGCAGCGGAATATGGCCCAGCACCTCACCGGTGGCGGGGTCGACGACGGCCTCCTCACGCCCCTCATCACCGTGGGTCCATTTACCGTCGACATAGGCGTACTGACGGAACAGACGCAGATCAGTAAGCATGTTGGACAGCGTCATAAGCACCTCCCCTGGGACACCGGCGCGAGTGGAGACCGGCGATGACATGGCCAGCGCGGCGGGTGCCGCGCGATGGTGTCAGGGTAAGGCAGATCAGCGGACGGTAGTTTTTGAAGTCGAGCGCCGGGAACGAGGCGATTTTTCGTTCCGGCGCCGTAGAGTTGCGTTTTTTTTTGTGCCCCTTCAATAGGCCGGGGGCTCGGCCAGGGCGGCCTCGGTGAAGACCAGCAGGCCCAGTTCCGGGCGATAGCCGTGGATCTCCTTGACGTCCAGGGCCTGCAGGAAATGCAGGATCTCCTCACTGACCACCTGCCCCGGCACCAGCACCGGGAAACCCGGCGGATAAGGAATCACGAAGCTGGCCGAGACGACGTCCCGCCCCGCACGCATCTGGGCCTGGAGCTCACCGTTGACGAAGCTCAGGTACTCGGTGTTGTCCTCATCGTAGCTCAGGAAGTAGGCGCTACGGATGTCGCCCTCGGGCGTCTCGCTGCCGCGCCGGAAGGCGTCGTGGAAACGACTGAAATCAGGCAGCGGCGGCAGCTCCTGGGTCAGGGAATGGACCCGGTGCTCGATGATCTTGCGTTCGGGACGACTGCTCTCCTCCCAGCGGTACTCGAGTTCCCTGGCGATCTTCATCAGCACGTCGAGCAGGTAGGCGATGGCCCCCCGGGAGGTGCCGATGTTAGTCATGAACAGCACGGTATTGCGCGAGGTCTTGTTGATCTGGATGCCGTACTTGTTCATGAGGTATTCGTTCTTGAAGGCATCGCCGTCGACTCCGGTGTTGCCGATGGCGATGGTGACCCGGGTGGGATCGACCACGAACTCGTCGCGGGCCCAGGCCTCCTCCATCTGGTTCCAGCCGGTGACCGGGTCGTAGTAAGACTCGACCCCCGACTCCCGGTAGGCGGCGGGCACCATGTCGCTGTTCTTGAGCACCCGGAAATACTTCTGCAGCAGGGGATGGTGATAGAGCTGCTCGCGCAGCGACAGCGCCGTCTCGACCTGGGCGTGCACCAGTTCGAAGCCCTCCATTTCGGCCTGCATCCGGCCCACGTCCAGCGACGCCACAATCTGATAGTTGGGCGAGGTCGAGGTGTGGGTCATATAGGCCTCGTGGAACGGAGCCTCGACCTTCTGTCGGAAGTCCTGGTCCCAGACATGGATCATCGAGCCCTGACGCAGCGAGGTCAGGGTCTTGTGGGTCGAGTGGGTGGCATAGGCGCGGATGCGCACCTCGTCGGGGTCGGGCAGCAGCCGGCGGTCGAGCCAGGTGGCGTCGTCCTCGGGGTCGAGGGCATCGAACTCGGCCTTCCAGGCCGCATACTCCTCCCGGTAGGCCTCGCTGCGGTAACGGTCGCGCAGGCTTCGCGCCGTATGCATGGCGGTGCGCGGTCGGTAGGTGGGGTTGAAGGTGGCGAAGGCGAACCAGGCCTCGTCCCACAGGAACACCAGGTCGGGCTTGATCGCCAGGCACTCCTCCATCACCCGGCGCACGTTGTAGACCACGCCGTCGAAAGTGCAGTTGGTCAGCAGCAGCATCTTCACCTTGTCGAGGGTTCCGGCCCGCTTGTGTTCGAGCAGGGTCTTCTTGATCTCGCGCAGCGGCACCGCCCCGTACATCGAGTAATCGTGGAGCGGATAGGAATCCAGGTAGCTGACGTGGGCCCCGGCCAGCACCATGCCGTAGTGGTGGGACTTGTGGCAGTCGCGGTCGACCAGCACGATGTCGCGGGGCTTGATCAGGGCCTGCACCACGATCTTGTTGGCGGTCGACGTGCCGTTGGTGACGAAGAAACTCTGCCGGGCGCCGAAGGCGCGTGCGGCATACTCCTGAGCTTTCTTGATCGGCCCGTAGGGCTGCAGCAGCGAATCCAGCCCGCCGGAGGTCGCCGAGGTCTCGGCCAGGAAGATGTTGATGCCGTAGAAGTCGATCATGTGGCCCGCCCAGTGCGAACGGGTCACCGACTTGCCTCGGGAAATGGGCATGGCGTGGAATACGCCGGTGGGCTTCCTGCTGTACTCGCGCAGGGCGTCGAAGAAGGGCGTGCGATAGCGGTCGTCGATGGCACGCAGGATGGTGTGGTGCTGTTCGATGTAGTCGGTCTCGCGGTAGAAGATCCGCTTGAAGAAGCGCAGGTCGCGGCTGGCCGTGGCCTCCACGTCGCCGCTGGTGACCAGAAACTGGTCCACCTCTGGGCGCAGCTCGTTGATCATCGAGCTGAGCAGGATGCTGCGCTCCGCCTCAGACTGGTGCTCCATCGACTGCTCGGAAAGCCCCTCGAGATAACCCCGCAGGGCGCTGAGGTTGTACTTCGACTTGAAGGGGAAATCGAAGCGGATCAGGCAGGCCTGGATATTGGGATTGACCAGCACCGCGATCAGGGCGTCCTCGAAGCTGCGTGCGGTGACCACGTCGTAGACGAACTTGTCCTCGGGGCGCCGCAGGTTGTGGAACGCCTCGCGGACCACTTCCTCTTCCTGGGGCGAACAGTTGTCGACAATCAGCAGCTCGAAGTAAGGCTGGGCCGAGCTGTTGGAGGCCGGGTGTCCGCGACGCAGCTGGTTGAGGGCGTCAAGGGTCTCGAGGTCCTCGGCATCGGCATCGGTCTCGCTGAGGTCGACGTGGCGCCGCCGGTAGGATTCGCTGATCAGCGCGCGTACCAGGCGCTTGACCACTTTCTCGAGAAGAACGTATTCCTCGCGATCGAACAGTGCCCAGATGTGTCGAAAGTCCTCCTTGGAGGGGAAGGCATGATAGTCCTCGATGATTTCCAGGCGGGTGAGCTTGACGTCGATCGCCTTGACCAGCTGTCGTTCCCCTCCTTCGTCCTTGAGGCGCACCAGCTGACTGAGATCGCGCTTGAGCGCGTTCCAGGTATCGGCGCGCAGTTGGGAGATCTTGTGATAGAACCCCAGCGCGGTGTACGGCGTTTCGGTTTGGCTGCTCTCGTGCATGGCGATCCCCTTATGACTCTTGTTCTGCACCCTCTCAGCCCGTATAGAGCCCCCGCGCACCGTAGCGCACGGTGATGCGCTCCTCGGAAAAGTCGTCGAAGCCCAGTTCAAGGGCGAGCCCCGGCCAGCGGAAGCTGGCTCGCCCCTCGGCCGGACGATAAACGGCGGTGTAGATGGTCCCCAGGCCACGGCCGTAATCGTGGCGGAACAGCGGCGGCGCCGCGAAGGCAGACACGAAACGCGCCTCGCTGGTACTCTCGTCGTCCACCAGGATCGATAGCTGGCGTTCGCGGATCAGCGTTTCCGACGCCAAGGCATGGGCATACCACTCGATCTTCTTCTGGTGATTGGTGGCCACCGGCACGCGGCGGATGCTGGCCCGGCGATCGGGCGCAATCATCGCCGTCACGTAACGGCCGGCCTGGTCGGCAACCGTGATGTTGTAGGCCATGTGCGTCGGCACGCGGGCCAATACCTCAGTGGCCTGATGCACGTCGTCACAGGTCTCCAGTACGTAGCGCAGGATGATCGGCGCGCCGAAGCCGTCGCCCACCGCCTTGCGTCCGCCGAACGCCAGGGAGACCGTCAGTCCGGCATCGTTCATACCGTCGAGCACGCCCCACAGGCAGTCCGACATGGCGATCACCCGACGCTGGTTCCAGCGGCTATAGAGGATGGTGCCTTCGCACAGCTCCGGCGGGTAATCGTAGTTGCGGGCCAGCACCGTCGCGCTCGGCCTGGTCAGCACCGCCTGGGAGCAGCCGGTGATATAGGCCGGCGGCCGGTAGAGGCTGAGCAGGCGAGCGCTGAGATCGCCGCCTCCGGCCAGCTCGCACAGGGTCCGATAGGTCCCCACCAGCTCGGGCATGTGGCGTCGCAAGGCGTTGTAGCAGGCCAGGTAGGCAGGCCGCTCGCGTTCGCCCTCGCTCAGATACCACTGCTCGTAAGCCGGCCAGTGGTAGTCGAACAGCGACCGCCACTTGGGGCCCGGCAACTCCTCCCGAACAGTGCGAAAGTCCAGCATCTTGTCCGGCCCGCCCCAGGGCGTCCTGCCCGGTGGCGGGCCGAGGTGGTGTCTCCCGCTCATAGGATCTTGAAGTTGCCGCCGCCGATGGCATGGCTGACGGCGACCTCCTCCACCACCGGATCCTGAAGGGGCTGGCCGGAGAACTGGCCACGAATCCCCTCGATCCAGGACTTCGCCCGCTCGGTGAGCTGGAAGTCATCGTCCATGAGCCGCCCTCGGGTAATCAGGATGCCAAGATCCGCGCCCTCATAGCGAAAATCGCCCTCCCCGCTGATGCGCAGGAAGAACGCTTCACTCTCGTTCTCGGCGGCGTGGGGATGGGAGTCGTAATGGTCATAGGCGATGCTGCCGTCCTGCTCCATTCGCCACACCCCTGAGGCCGGGGCCGCCGTGAGCAGGTCGACGCTCTCCTCGGTGTGCTTGATGACCAGCTGACTCCAGCTGTCGACGCTGTCGGGATGCGACCAGCGTTCGTTGATCTCATCGATGTTCAGGTCGAAATCCAGCTCCGAGAATTCCAGCAGGTGGAACAGGAACAAGGGGATGTCGGAGTGGGCGAAGGCCGCCACGTTGGTCAGTGAGCTGGCCCCGGTGACACGGGGGTTGAGCTCGCCGAGGTAGACATCCTGGGTGTCCATGTCGATCAGGAAGTCGAGTTCGAAGTAGCCGCGATAGCCCTCTTCACGCAGCGCCTCGCCGAACTTGAAGGTGCACTCGCGGGCCTTGTCACGCACCTCCTGCGAAAAGGCCCCGGCGAACATTTCGTTGCCGCACCAGCCGCCCTTGTAGGGCGTCAGCGACTTGAAGCCCACCAGCTCGGTCATCAGCGGACCCACCACGGTGCCACTACGGGTGGCGCAAGCCTCGATGGCCGAACCGCGGCAGTTGATGCGCTTCATGATCTTGACCTCGGGCTCGGCCTCGATCTCCTCGGCATGCTTGTAGTAGTCGTCCTCGCTGGCGATGAAGAAAGTGGTATGGCCGGAATCGCCGAAAGCGGTCTGTACCACCAGGTCGGTGCCCAGTTCGCGGCTGACGTCGAGCAGCTCCTGGTAGCTTCCCACCTTGGCCAGCACGTTGGGCACGCTGGGCACGCCAGCCTTGTTACCGATGCGCACCGTCTCGATCTTGTTGTCCATGCGCGAACGCAGCGCCGCCGGCGGGAAGGCGACCTTGAGCCCCAGCTGCTTGCAGACCTCCTCGGTGTGCTCGTCGAACATCAGGAAAGCGGCGACGCCGGCATCGTCGCCCTGGGCACGGGACTGGATGAAGTCGATCACCTCCTTGTGCTCGAGGAGGTAGTTGTTGATGTCTTCGATGCCTTCGAAGTCGCGGGGAAACTTCTCCCGAGGCACGAAGACGTTGCGCTGGCGGCGGTCGAAGCAGTCGATGTAGTTGATATGGCGGAAGTTGCCGACCCAGTCGCCGATTCCCAGCAGATTGAAGTTGGTGGCCGAGATGAAATAGATCGGCCGCTTGTTGTTGAGGAAATGGCGACGGACATCGGCAATGCTTGTTATTTTGCTGCTCATCGTGGTCGCTCCCTTGGGGTCAACGGAAGCCTCGCCTCCCGCCTCGGCAGAGGTGAGAGGCTCGGGCTGGTCGGCTCCGGCGTTACCGGCGGCCGCGGACGAATGGAACAGGCGACGCAGGCCATCGAAGATTCGAGCGAACATGGAGGCTCCTGTGTTCCGTGGTTACCCGTTCGAGACGCTCAGTACTCCTCAATATTAGTGCGCTGTGGCTTTTCGAGTGGCCCCAGGGTATCCAGGAAGGGCGAGGAGCCACTCTCGTTGCGGTACAGCGAGAAATCGACGCGCCGATCACGGAAGCTCTTGAGCGGCTGCCCCAGCCCTCGCAGGCCGGTCTCACGTTCGCGGCGCAGGCGGCTCAGATCGATCTCGATGGGCATGATCTCCTCACCGGTGCCGGCCTGGTGGATAACGTCGCCGGACGGGCCCACCACGATGGAGCGCCCGTTGCCGATGGCGCCGGCGCCGTTGATGTCAAAGAAGTAGCACTGGTTGACCGCGGCATTGGTCCGCGCGATGGCCAGTTCGATGTCGCGGTCGATGGTGTCGGTCATGGTCGGGTGCAGTATCACCTCAGCCCCCATCGCTGCCAGGGTACGGGTGGTCTCGGGGAACCACATGTCGTAGCAGATCGACACGCCGAAGCGCCCGACCCGCGGCACGTCGAAGACGACGAACTCGCCGCCGCTCTCAACGCCGGCCTCGTAAGGCCGAAAGGGGAACATCTTGCGATAGCGAGCTACCACCTCTCCGTGAGGGTTGATCACCGACAGGGTGTTGTAGATACCGTCCTCGCACTGCTCGAACATCGAGCCGGGGATCAGCCAGATGCGATGCTGTTCGGCCAGCTGGCAGAACATCGCCTCGGCATGGCTCGGCAGCGGCTGGGCATGGTGCGGCGAGGCGCCCATGGGCATCAGCTCGCTGAACAGCACCATCTGCACCTGGGGGAAACGGCTCATCAGCACGTCGATGCGATGGCGCATGGCCTCGGTGTTATCGCCGTGATGCAGGGCATGCATCTGGACTCCGGCAATCGTGAAATAGGACATGTCATTCCCTCTGCGTCAGGCGATCTCGAATCAAACGGGCTCGGTCCTTGGGCCGGCGTCTGGATTCATGCAGCGCCGGTGGGATCGCCCGGCAGGGTGGGGCTTGCCCCACCACTCTTTCTAGCTTATGCCATGGGTGGCGGGGCGAATCAACGCAGAAGACACGTCGTGACGAGGAGACTCAGTCGGACGCGAAGTCGGACGCGGCGAAACCGCTTGAGGGTCGCTTGACGGTCTTGGTGACGATGTAGGTGAAATAGCGCTCGATGCCGGCGTCGGACATCAGCCAGGCATCGATCAGGCGCTGATAGGCGTCGATGGAATCGGCCTCGAACTTGACCAGGTAATCCACCCCACCGCCGACGGCCACGCACTCGACCGCCTCCGGCGTATCGCGAACCAGCGACTCGAAGCGGGCAAAGCTCTCGACGTTGTGGGTCTTGAGCTCGATCTGCACCCATACCGGAGTGCGCGGCTGGAGCACGGCGGGATTGAGTCGCACGCCATAGCCTTCGATGATGCCGGCCTTTTCGAGGCGCCGCACCCGCTCCCAACAAGGGCTGACGGACAGGTTGATGGCCTCGGCCAGCCGTGACTTGGTAATGCGTCCATCCCTGGACAGGATCTCGAGAATCTTCAGATCGTAGCGATCGAGCTTCATGGGCCTTTATCTTCCGTGAGGGTTCAACCGAGCGACTCGACGACCTCGGCAATCACCGCGATGGTGTCGCCCATGTTGACGTTGGCCGGGAAGCGACGTGCCGCCAGCACGCCGCCGCGACCGGCGCGGTATTCGATGGGTGCGCTGCCGCTGCGCGTCATGTCATAGACCCGAGCGATCACCTGCCCTTGTTCCACCGCCTCGCCCAGCGCCACCGTCAACTCGAGCAAGCCACTGTGTTCGCTCTGCACGTAACAGCTGGCATCCGGCATGTCGAGGTAGACCTGCGGCGCCTCCGGCGAGGCCAGCTCGCCCTCGACCAGCCCGAAGTGAATCAGGAAGTTGCGAATGCCGCGCTCGGTGATGGCCAGGCTCTCGGGGGTGGAGGTGCCGCCGCCACCGAGCTCGGTGGCCACGAACACCTTGCCCTGGCGCTCCACCGCGGTGTCGAACAGCGCCTCCGCGTCGAGTTCGAACATCATCATGGCGTAGGGGGCGCCGAAGGCCTTGGCGCCGTCCAGGGCGCGACGCTGCTGGTCGGCATCATCGAGCACGTGGGAGGCGGCGAAGGGCACGATGTCCAGAGTCCGCCCCCCGGAATGAAGATCGAGCACCGCATCGCACATCGGCACCAGGGTACGAGTGAAGTAGTCGGCAATCTTCTCGGTGACGCTGCCGTCCGGGTCGCCGGGGAAGCTGCGATTGAGGTTGCCGCCATCCATCGGCGAGGTGCGCCGGCCGGCCAGGGCCGCCGGCGTGTTCATCATCGGCACGATGATCACCCGGCCCAGCACCTCCTCGGCGGACAGCGAGCTCGACAGCTTCTGCAGCGCGGTGATGCCCTCGTACTCGTCACCGTGGTTACCGCCGGTCAGCAGAGCGGTGGGGCCCTCGCCGTGCTTGACCACGGTGATCGGGATCATCACCGCGCCCCAGGCCGACTCGTCATTGGAGATCGGCAGCTTCAGGAAGCCGTGCTGGACGCCTTCGGCCTCGAAGTCGACGGTAGCGGAGATAGGGCTGGGTCGTTTGCTCATTGGATGCTCCTTACTTGACGAACAGCTGGCGTGGGAAGTTGGCCAGCGTCTCGCAGCCGGTCTCGGTAATCAGGATGCTCTCGGTGATTTCCAGGCCCCAGTCCTCGACCCACAGCCCCGGCATGAAGTGAAAGGTCATGCCCGGCTCGAGGATGGTCTCGTCGGAGGGACGCAGGCTCATGGTGCGCTCGCCCCAGTCCGGGGGATAGCTGATGCCAATGGGATAACCGCAGCGCGCCCCGCCACGGTCGAAGCCGTACTTGTCCATCGCCGCGCCCAGCGCCATGGCGATGTCCGCGGTGCGGTTACCTGGCTTGGCGACCTCTAGACCGTTCTCGATGCCCTCGAGCAACGCCGACTCGGCGCGCACGAACTCCGCCGGCGGCCTTCCCAGGAAGACGGTGCGCGACATGGGCGCGTGATAGCGCTTGAACACCCCGGCGATCTCGAAGAAGGTGCCCTCGCCCTCGCGAAACGGGGTGTCGTCCCAGGTCAGATGGGGCGCGGCGGCGTCCTTGCCGGTGGGCAGCATCGGCACAATGGCCGGGTAGTCGCCACCGAAGACCTTGCCGTTCTCGTCCTTCCAACCCTCGATGCCGACGCGGTAGATCTCGGACACCAGCTTGCTCTTGGGCAGCCCCGGCTCGATTACCTCGAGGATACGCGAATGCATGCCCTCGACGATCTTCGCGGCGATGCGCATGTACTCGACTTCCTGGGCCGACTTGATCGCACGACACCAGTTGACCAGGGCGTTGGCGTCCATGAAGCGGGCATGCGGCAGCTCGCGCAGCAGCGACTGATAGGCCTTGGCCGAGAAATAGTAGTTGTCCATCTCCATGCCCACCACGCCCTCGTGCCAGCCGCGATCCGGCATGATCGACTGAGCCAGGTAGTCCATGGGATGCATGTCCGGATTCTGCACGTAGTAATCCGGGTAGTAGGTGATGTTCTCCGGGTCCATCCAGCAGGTGCGCAGCGCCCCGTTGGCATCCATGCGCCTGCCATACCATACCGGCTCGCCCTCCAGCCCCAGCAGCACGCACTGGTGCACGTAGAAGGACCAACCGTCATAGCCGGTCAGCCAGGCCATGTTCGAAGGGTCGCTGATGATCAGCACGTCGATGCCCCGGCTCGCCATCTCGGCACGGACCTTCCAGAGTCGGCCGGCATATTCTTCGCGAGTGAAAGGCAGGGAAACCTGAATCATGAAATCGCTCGTCCAACGATCACATCACCGATCCCGGTCGTCTCCTGTCCTGGGAGGCGGCCGGGGCCCAAGGCGGACTTGCCGGCCACGCGAGGGGCCGTTTGAATTGTCATGACATCTTCTATCATAATTCATGACAATTTCAGTCAATGTCTCAATGCCGATACTAGCACTCCCGATCGGCCGGCGGTCAAAGGCTTTATTGCATCATGACAATCGATCTTTCGCCCTATCTGACGGACACCGGTCCCAAATACCTGGCCATCGCTCGCGCCCTGTCGCAGGCCATTCGCCAGGGGGAACTCGTGCCGGGTACTCGGTTGCCGCCCCACCGCCGCCTCGCCGAGACCCTGGGCGTGAGCGTACAGACGGTTTCGCGGGCCTACGCCCAGGCCGAGAAGATGGGCCTGGTGCAATCGCGAGTCGGCAGCGGCACCTGGATCAACGCCCTCGACGACGCCCGGGAATCGGCTTACCTGCACGGACAGGAACCGCGGCAGGAAAACCCGCTGGTCGACCTGTCGATCGCCCATCCGGTCTGTCCACCAAGCCACCACCTGCGGTTTCGCGAGACGCTGGCGATATTGGCCGAACAGGCCCGACCCGAGGTGGCTTCCGCCAACCGCCCCATCGCCGGGTTGATCCACCAACGCGAGCACGCCAGCCAGTGGCTAGACGAGCGGCTCGGCGTGCCCGGCAGCCCCGATGACCGAGTGCTGTGCAACGGTGCCGCCCATGGCCTGATGCTGGCCATTTCCACGGTGGTCCAGCATGGAGACCTGGTGCTGACCGAGGCCCTGACCGATCACGGACTGATCGCCCTGTCACGTACGCTGGGCTTCCAGCTGCGCGGCGTGGCCATCGATGATCGCGGGGTGATTCCCGAGGCCCTGGACCTGGCCTGCCGGCGCCTGCGTCCGCGAGCGGTTTGCCTCACGCCCACCCAGCTCAACCCCACCGGCGCCACCATGGACGAGGCCCGCCGCGACGCGGTGGCTCGCGTGCTCGACCATCACGGAGTGTGGCTGATCGAGGACGACGTCCACGCGCTGCTCGAGCCGCCAGGGCTGACGCCGCTGGCCGCACGCCTGCCGCACCTGTGCTTTCACGTCACCAGCCTGACCAAGGTCGCGCTCCCCGGGCTGAGGGCCGGCTACCTCAGCGTGCCGCGGGGGCAGTTGCACCACACGCTGCCGCGCATGCGCGCCACCAGTTGGATGGCCACCCCGCTGGTCTTCGAGCTAGCCGGCGTCTGGATCGCCGACGGCACCCTGGACAGCCTGGCCGTTGAGCAACGCGAGCTGCTGGCCGAACGCCAGCGCCTCGCGGCGCGCTCGTTCGGCGATCACGAATTCTCCGCCCGGCCCTCCAGCCTGCACCTGTGGCTGTCACTGCCCGCCGCCTGGCGAGCCGAAGAGCTGCAGCAACAGGCCGAGCAGGAGGGCGTAGCCATCACCACCGCCATCCCCTTCATGGTCGAGCAGACTCCGGCGCCGAGACGCATTCGCCTGAGCCTTGGTGCCGAGCCGGATCTCGAGCGCCTAGAAGATGCCTTGTTACGCCTCGCCGCCATGCTCGACGAAGCGCCGCCACCCATGATGCAGATCGTCTACTAGGGAGAGACACCGCATGCGAGTCCTGGTCCATATCGACGCCGCCGAGGCCTGGTGCAAGGCCCTGGCCGAACGCCTGCCCGACGCCGAGATCATCACCAGCACGGCCCCGGCCGCCGAGCGCCGCCATGCCGACTACCTGGCGGCCTGGAAGCCCTCCGCCGAGCTGCTAGGCGAGCTCACAAAGCTCAAGGGCATTGTCAACCTGGGCGCCGGCGTCGATGCCCTGCTGAACAATCCCGCCCTGCCCCGCGGCGTACCCATCGTCAAACTGCGCGATGCCGGCATGGCCGGCCCCATCGCCGACTACGTCCGCTACGGTGTCATGCACTTCCAGCGCGACTTCGACCGCTACCGCCGTCAGCAATCCCGCGCCGAATGGCGTGAACTGCCGGCGACCGACAAGGCCGAGTGGACGGTAGGCGTGCTGGGGCAAGGGGCCATCGGTGCCCGCGTGGCGCAGGCCCTGGCCGATGACGGCTTTCCGGTGCATGGCTGGAGCCGCTCGCCCAAGACGTTGCCCGGCGTGGCCTGCCATCATGGCGACGACGGCTTGCGAGAACTGCTGCCCAGAGTGAAGAGCCTGGTCCTGCTGCTGCCCGACACGCCGGCGACCCGCCATCTCATCGACGCAGAGTCCCTGGGCGCCCTGCCCGAAGGCGCCAGCCTGATCAATCCGGGGCGCGGCAGCCTGATCGACGAAGCCGCGCTGCTCGAAGCACTCGGCGACAGCGAGGCGGAGGGTCGGCTCCGTGGCGCCCTGCTCGACGCCTTCCCGGAGGAACCGCTGCCGGCATCAAGCCCGCTGTGGTCGCATCCGCGGGTGCTGGTCACGCCGCACATGGCCGGCCCTACGCCGCTCGGCGAGGCACTGGATCAGGTGGCCCAGGCGCTGCGCGCCCTGGAGGCCGGGGAGCCGGTGGAGACGATCGATCCCGACGCGGGCTACTAGACACTATCTCGAGGGAAACGGATCCTTGACGCGTGCGGGGCCCGCAGGCCCTACACGAATGCCGGCTCAGGGCATACGCTGAAGGTGACACACACCGACCTCGAAGGAGGAACGCGATGCGTCATGCCCAGGTGGACTACGGCCCCGCGGACGCGCTGCTGGTGGTGGACATGCAGAACGACTTCTGCGAGGGCGGCGCCCTGGCCGTCGCCGGCGGCAACGCCCTGGTGGCTGGCATCAACGCCGAGATCGCCGGCGCCCGGGCGGCCGGCGCCCTGGTCGTCGCCTCCCGGGATTGGCACCCCCTCGACCACGTCAGCTTCGCTCATCGTGGCGGCCCCTGGCCGGTGCACTGTGTCCAGGACACTCCCGGTGCGGCCTTCCACCCCGATCTCGATCTCGACGACGCGACCCTGCGAGTCAGCAAGGCCTGCGCCTTCGACGCCGACGCCTACTCCGCCTTCGACGGCACCGGCCTGGCCGGCTACCTGCGCGAACGCGGCATCGAGCGCGTGATCGTCTGCGGCCTGGCGCTGGATGTCTGCGTTCGGGCCACGGTGCTGGACGCTCGCCGGGAGGGCTTCACGACGCTGCTGCTCGAATCGCTCAGCGCTGCGGTGGATCCCGAGGCAGTGGAGGACTGCCGGGCCGCCTTCGCCGAAGCGGGCGCCACGGTCCAGACACGCTCATGAGCCAGATCGCCCCCCTGACCGTCGACGACGACGAGCTGGTGCTGCTCACCGACCTCTACCAGCTGACCATGACCCAGGCCTACTGGAAGGAGGGCATGGCGAAGCCGGCCACCTTCAGCCTGTTCTTCCGCCGGCTGCCGCCGGAGCGGCGCTTCATGCTCGCCTGTGGCCAGCAATATGCCGCCGAACGCGTCAGCCGCCTGCGCTTCACCGACCGCATCCTCAAGCGGCTCGCCGCGGTCGATCACCTGGAGCCGGCCTTCCTCGACTGGCTGGCCGACTGGCGCTTCGAAGGCGACATCTGGACGCTACCCGAGGGCACTCCGGTATTCGCCAACGAGCCGCTGCTGGAAGTCGACGCGCCCATCGCCCAGGCCCAGCTGCTCGAAAGCCTGATCATGAACCTGGTGCAGCTGGAGACGGTGCTGGCCTCCAAGGCGGTGCGCCTCGTGATGGCCGCGCAGGGTCGGCCGGTAGTGGACTTCGGCCTGCGCCGCATGCACGGCGTCGACGCCGCGGTGCGCGGGGTGCGCGCCTATCGCGCGGCGGGGCTCGCCGGCACCAGCAACGTGCTGGGCGGGCTGCGCCATGACCTGGCGCTCAACGGCACCATGGCCCACAGCTACGTGCTGGCCCACGACAGCGAACGCGAGGCCTTCCGCGCCTTCGCCCGGTACTATCCGGGCACTACCCTGCTGGTGGATACCCACGACACCCTGGAAGGGGTACGACGAGTGATCGAATTGCTGCAAGACGAGCCCGGACTTCACGTGGGCGCCGTGCGCCTGGATTCCGGCGACCTCGGCGAACTGGCTCGCAGCACCCGAGCGCTGCTCGACGCGGCCGGCCATGACCGAGTACGGATCGTCGCCAGCAGCGGCCTCGACGAGCACGGCATCGCGTCGCTGCTGGCGGACGGCGCGCCGATCGATGCCTTCGGCGTCGGCACCCAGCTCGGCGTGGCGGCCGACGCCCCGGTCATCGATCTCTCCTACAAGCTGGTCGAGTACGCCGGCATTCCGCGGGTCAAACACTCCATCGGCAAGGTCAACCTGCCCGGCCGCAAGCAGGTATTTCGCCGCCACGATGTCCACGGCCACTATATCGGCGACATCATCGCCGGCCGCGACGAGCACGTTGACGGGGCGACACCGCTGCTGCACCCCTGCGTGGTGTACGGCGAAGCGGTACCGGAGGCGATGGCCGCTGCCCAGGCCACGCGTGAACGTGTCACCGTGGCCATCGCACATCTGCCGGCCTCGCTGCATGAGCTCGTCCGCGGCGAGAGCGACTATCCGGTAACGCTGTCGGAGACGCTCGAACGGCAGACGCGGGGCGGCTGAGCGCGCTACAGGAGTTCGTGGAAGCGCGCCAGCCAGGCCGGGTGCGCTGGCCAGGCCGGCGCAGTGACCAGCTTGCCGCTGACGATCGCCTGGTCGACGGCGATCTCGACGAAGTCGCCGCCGGCCAGATGCACCTCCGGGGCACAGGCCGGGTAAGCGGAGACACGCCAACCATCGAGCGAGACCGCGGCGGCCAGCAGCTGGGCACCGTGACAGATGGCCGCCACCGGCTTGTCATGGTCGAAGAAGTAGCGCACCAGCTCCAGCACCCGCTCGTCCAGGCGTAGATACTCCGGCGCCCGGCCACCGGGGATCACCAGGCCGTCATAGTCATCGAGGGCTATCTCGGCGAAGGTGGCATTGAGGATGAAGTCGTGACCCGGCTTCTCGGTGTAGGTCTGGTCGCCCTCGAAGTCGTGGATGGCGGTGCGAATGCGATCCCCCTCGCGCTTGTCCGGGCACACCGCGTCGACGCGATGGCCCATGGCCTGGAGGGCCTGGAAGGGCACCATGATCTCGTAGTCTTCGACGAAGTCGCCGGCGATGAGCAGCAAGCTGGCCATGGAGGTCTCCTTGTGGATGAGCGGGAAAGCGGCCCCTGACAGGGCAGCCTAGCCCGCCATCGATGAATCGGCCATGACAGGCGGGAACCCGGGGCGGCACGCTGCGCTCTCAAGGCAGTCACCTTGTTCGAAGGCATACCCATGCTCTTTCCCATCCTGCGCCGTTTCGGCTGGCTGGCACTGCTGACGCTGGCTATGCCCGCCCTGGCGGCCCCCCAGCCGCAGGCCTTCAGCGCCCGCTACCACCTAGAGGTCGCGGGCTGGCCGGACGCCGAGATCCACCACCGTCTCAGTCAAGACGCCGGACACTGGCAGAGCGAGATGCGCGCCAGCCTGCCCGGTGCCAGCGGTCACGAATGGGGGCGCTTCCGGCTCGACGACGATCGGATCCGCTCGCTGCACTATGCTGCCGGCTACTCGCTGCTGGGAATCCGCCGCGCCTATTCCCTGGATCGCAACGACCTCGCCCCGCTGCCCGATCGCCAGAGCGCCCTGGTGGCTCTGGCAGTTCGCGCCATCGACGATGCCCCTCGGGATACGAGCCAACTGCGCTATCGCGACCACCGCGGGCGCGAGGAAAGGATCGACTTCAGGGTGCTGGGGCGAGAGGACATCACCCTGCCGGCGGGGCGCTTCGAGGCGGTGCGGGTAGCCCTGGTCGAGCCCGACAAGGACGACCGCCGCCTGGTGCTCGATTTCGACGTCCGACATCCAGGGCTGCTGCTGGGCATGGAATACTATCGCGACGGCCGCTGGCGCAGCCGACTGACCCTCACCGAGCTGTCGACGCCCTGAAACCTTACCCTCCGGGCGGGACATGCTAAAGTAGCCGGTTTTTCGACCGCCGCCGGCGGTCTCGAGTGGAGAAAGGAATCTCGCATGCTCACCGGACTGCTGATCGTGCTGCTGCCGCTGATCCTCGGCTACCTGGTTCGGGTCCGCCATGACGGCGTGATGGCGTGGATCAACCGCGGCGTGAACGCCTCGATCTACGCCATCCTGCTGCTGATGGGCGTGAGCCTGGCCGGGCTCGACGATCTCGGCGGTCAGTTTGCCCGCCTGGGCAGCCAGGCGTTGATCCTGCTAGCCGCGACATCGGCGTGCAATCTCGTCGCACTGGGCTGGTTGTCGCACCGGCTGCGCCTGCCGGTGGATCCCGCCCGTTCCGTGGCCGGCGCGCCCACCAGCAAACTGGCCGCCATGGCCGGCTCGCTGTCACTGGTCGGAGTCGTGGTGGGCGGCATGCTGCTCGGCCTGGCGGCGGGCCAGATCCTGGGCAAGCCGCTGTTCGCCTGGGCAGAGCGCCTCTCGGAGTGGGTGCTCTATGCGCTGCTGGTGCTGATCGGTTGCCAGCTCAGAAACTCGGGCATGCCGCTCAAGCAGATCCTGCTCAATCGCTTCGGACTGGTCATTGCCAGCACCCTGGCAGCGAGCTCGCTGATCGGCGGCCTCGCTGCCGCCCCGCTGCTCGATCTTCGCTGGAACGAAGGGCTGGCGATGGCCGCCGGCTTCGGCTGGTACTCGCTGTCCGGGATCCTGATCGGCGACGAACTCGGGCCGCTGCTAGGCGGCGTGGCCTTCTTCAACGACCTGGGCCGCGAGCTGCTGGCCTTCGTGCTGATTCCGCTGGTGATCCGCCGCCATGCGGCGCTGGCCATCGGCTACGGCGGCGCCACCTCCATGGACTTCACCCTGCCGGTGATCCAGCAGCACGGCGGGGTGAGCTGCGTCCCGGTGGCAGTGGTCAGCGGCTTCATCCTGTCGCTGCTGTCTCCCCCACTGATCCTGTTCCTGTTGTCGCTGTAAGGCCATTTCACCCTGCCGTCTTTGCAGAGGTCACCCAGCACCACGGCGGGGTGAGCTGCGTCCCGGAACGAAAACGCCCGCGACCCTGGGGTCGCGGGCAAGCATCGAAACAGCGCTAGGTCAGGCGGATCGCGATCAGAACCAGACCTCGCTCTGCACACCGAAGGCCCACTCGTCGCCGGTGAAGCCGGAGCTGCCGAAGGCGTCCTCAGACGAGTAGTCGTTGAGCTCCTCGTCCCAGTCGCTCCACGACGCGAACAGGCGAATCTCCGGGCGCTTCCAGAACCCGCCCACCTCGGGCTTGAAGGTCGGGGCGATGGTCAACTTGGTGTAATCGCCCTCGACGGCATTGTTGCCACCGTAGCCTTCCGGCGAGATGTCCATCCACTGGTAGCTGCCTTCGTACTGCATCTCGAAATTCTCGGTCAGCTCGTTGGCCAGGCGCACGTTGAAGGTCGCCCAGTCGTACTGGTCACCCTCGACATAGCGGTCTTCGCTGGTCTCGGCCAGAATCGCCGGTGCCACACGCCACTTCGGCGCCAGGTAGGTGGTGCCATACAGGCCCAGCCGCGTCGCGGTGGCATCCTCGCTCAGGTTGCCGTTGGAGCCGATGCTCTTGGTCTCGGCACCCAGCCCCTGGCCATGCATGACCGCCGCCTTGAAGTTGCCATCACTCAGGCCGAAGAAGTCATCGCCGTGGTAGGCCACCATGGTGTGTACGCCGCTATCCGCAGCGTTGGCATTGCCCTCGGTCAGGCGATCGTCGTTGTCAGTGGCATTCATGCCGCTGACCATCCACTGCCAGTTACCGAAGTAGTTGTTGGACGTGAGAATGAGGTTGTCGGTGCTGCCGGTATCGGCCGCCGGATTCATGCTGTCGACCGGGAAGTCGGTGAAACTGCGCCCGTAGATGGAGAGGTTGGACTTCCAGTTGTCGGCCAGCTGCATGTCGTAGATACCCGCACCGGTGCCCGCCAGGAAGATGAAGTCGCTGTCGAGCCAGTGGATATCGAAATTGTCGCGATCGAAGCGCTTGCCGGCCCAGATCGAGGCATTCTCGAAGGCCCCGGTGAAGCTTGGCAGGTCACTGAACTCGACGAAGACCTGGCGCACGTTGAGGCTCGATTCGTCGGCGGTCCAGTCGTTACTGGTCTCTACCCCATCCGCGATCATGGTCCGGTAGAGGGCCTTGGCGCCGTTGTCGAAGCGCATCTTGTAGTTGAGAATCGCCTCGGCGTAGGTGTCCGGCTCATTGCCAAGACGCCCCACGGCGCCACCTTGCGCGCCCGCCGGCGTCAGGTAAGGGCCACCCTCGGTACTCTTGCCGTCATCGCCGATCAGCAGCCCCGAACGGGCATAGGCGTTGAAGGAGAAGCCCTCTTCTCCGTTGGCGTGACGCTCAACGGCCGCCAGACGCGTCTCCAGTTCCTCGTCGGACGGCCGCTGAGCCACCTCCTGCTCAGCTTCTTCGGCACGGCGCTCGGCGGCCGCGGCGCGCTGCTCGGCGGCGATGATTCGCTGCTCCAGCTCGGCCAGCCTGGCCTCGAGATCGCTGGTCGACTGGGCACTGGCCAGGCCGCTGGCACTCAGGGCAGCAGCAGCGATGGCCATGACGAGCGGAGACTTGCGCGGGCGTTGGGTCGGAAATGTCATCGTGATCAATGCCTTTGTTGTTGTCGCATGGGATCTCGTCCGGCGATGCCTGTTGAGCTTGCCAGCCTGGAAACGACCGACATGGCGCGCCTTAGGACTTAATCGTTTAAGACAATAGTCATAATATGACGTAACAAAAACACGACTTACGTCTAAAACTCGCAAAATCGCGCGTCAAAAATAGTAAACAAACAAGATTCCCCGCCTCGCGGCGGCTTGCTCACGACGAAAGTCTAGGTTGCACAGCCGTGCCGGCGTCGCTTAACTGAGCGCCATGTCTTAATCGTTTAAGACGCCGCTCGGCATCGCCTTTGTCATCGCTTCCGCGATACCGACGCTCGACAACAACAAGCGACGAGGATACGCCATGCAACGCAAACCCCTGATCGCCTCCGGCCTCGCCCTGCTGGGCGCCGTAGGCGCTACTCCGGCCCTGTCGGCCGACCTGACCATCTCCTGCGGCGCGGTGGGCGCCGAGCTTGAGCTCTGCGAGCAGGGGGTCGCGGCCTGGGAGAACGAAACCGGCCACGAGGTGGAGATCGTCTCCACGCCCAACTCGTCCACCGAACGGCTGTCGCTCTATCAGCAGATCCTGTCTGCCCGCTCCGGCGACATCGATGTGCTGCAGATCGACGTGGTCTGGCCCGGCCTGCTGGCCAATCATCTGCTCGACCTCAACGAGACGCTGGGCGAGGAAGCCGCCGACGGCCACTTCGAGGCCATCGTCGCCAACAACACCGTCGACGGCCGGCTGGTGGCCATGCCGTGGTTCACCGACGCCGGCGTGCTCTACTACCGCAAGGACCTGCTCGAGCAATACGGCTTCGCGCCGCCCGAGACCTGGCAACAGCTGACCGACATCGCCACCGACATCCAGGCCGCCGAGCGCGACGCCGGCAACGACAAGATGTGGGGCTACGTCTTCCAGGGACGCGCCTACGAGGGACTGACCTGCAACGCGCTCGAATGGGTGGCCAGCCAAGGCGGCGGCACCATCGTCGACGCCGAAGGCGAGATCACCATCGACAACGCCAACGCCGCCGCGGCGCTGGACCTGGCCGCCGGCTGGATCGGCGAGATCGCCCCGCAGGGCGCGCTCAACTACACCGAGGAAGAAGCCCGCGGCATCTTCCAGTCCGGCAATGCCGTGTTCATGCGCAACTGGCCCTACGCCTGGTCGCTGGCCCAGAGCGAGGACAGCGAGGTAGCCGGCAAGGTCGGCGTGATCAAGCTGCCCCACGGGGCCGATGGCACCAGCGCCGCGGCATCGGGCGGCGAGAACCAGAGCGCTGCCGCTCTGGGCGGCTGGAACCTGGCAGTCTCCAAGTACAGCGAGAACGCCGAGCTCGCCGCCGAACTGGTGGCCTTCCTGACCGGTGAGGCCGAGCAGAAGCGGCGCGCCATCGAGGCGGCCTACAACCCCACCATCACCTCGCTCTATTCAGATGAGGCGGTACTCGAGGCGGTGCCCTTCTTTGGCACGCTCTACGACACCTTCACCAACGCCGTGGCGCGGCCCTCCGCCGTCACCGGCGACAACTACGGCCGGGTCAGTAACGCCTTCTTCAACGCGGCGCACGGGGTGCTGTCCGGCGACCAGAGCGGTGCCGACGCCGTCGCCGAGCTGGATAGCGAGCTGTCACGCATCAAGCGCCGTCGCTGGTAACCCTGGAGGCTTCCATGTCGACTCCCGTCACTGAACAGGCATCCCCGGCGGCACGCCGCAATCCGGCGGGCTATCGCGGCACCAAGGTGCGCCGCCAACGGGTTCGCGCCGCCTGGACCTTCCTCGCGCCGATGCTGGTCGCGCTGGCCCTGGTTGCCGGCTGGCCTCTGCTGCGCACCTTCTATCTGAGCCTCACCGACGCCTCGCTTTCAGACACCGCCGGCGCCGCGCTGATCGGCTTCGAGAACTACCTGGTCTACGACGACGGTGCCTGGTACGGGCTGCTCGCCGACCCGGTGTGGTGGACCTCGGTATGGAACACCGTCTACTTCAGCCTGGTATCGGTCTCGCTGGAGGTGGTGTTCGGCATCATCGTCGCGCTGCTGCTCAACGCCGAGTTCAAGGGCCGCATGCTGGTACGCGCCGCGGTGCTGATTCCCTGGGCCATCCCAACCATCGTCTCGGCCAAGATGTGGGCGTGGATGCTCAACGACCAGTTCGGGATCATCAACCATCTGCTGATGGGCCTGGGGCTGATCGACGCTCCGCTGGCCTGGACCGCCGACGCTGACCTCTCCATGTGGGCGGTGATCATGGTCGACGTCTGGAAGACCATTCCCTTCGTCGCCCTGCTGGTGCTGGCCGCCCTGCAGATGCTGCCCAAGGACTGCTTCGAGGCCGCCGAGGTCGACGGCATTCACCCGATCAAGGTGTTCTTCCGCGTGACCCTGCCGCTGATCACTCCGGCGCTGCTGGTGGCGGTGATCTTCCGCCTGCTCGACGCCCTGCGCGTGTTCGACGTCATCTACGTGCTGACCTCCAACTCCACCAGCACCATGACCATGTCGATCTACGCCCGCCAGCAGCTGGTGGAGTTCCAGGACGTCGGTTACGGCAGCGCCGCCTCGACGATGCTGTTCCTGATCATCGCCCTGGCCGTGGTCGTCTATCTCTACCTGGGCCGCCGTCAACTGGGAGTCGATCAATGAACACGTATCAGCTGATGAAACTCGCCAAGCGCGTCGGCCTCTACGCCCTGATCGCCGTGGTGCTGGTCTACGCCGTCTTTCCGTTCTACTACGCCGTGATCACCTCGCTGAAGCCGTCAAGCGAGCTGTTCCGGGTCGACTTCTGGCTGTCGTCGGTGGACTTCGGCAACTACGTGCAGATCTTCACTCAGAAGAGCTTCGTGCGGGCCATCTTCAACTCCATCGTCATCTCGCTGTCGGTGGTGGCCATCGCCCTGCTGCTGGGCATCACCGCCTCCTACGCCCTGGGCCGGGTGCGCTTCCGCGGCCGCACCACGGTGATGCTGACGATCCTCGGGGTGTCGATGTTCCCCCAGGTGGCGGTGCTCTCCGGGCTGTTCGAGGTGATCCGAACGCTGAACCTCTACAACAACCCAGGCGGGCTGATACTGAGCTACACCATCTTCACCCTGCCCTTCACCGTCTGGGTACTGACCACCTTCATGCGCCAGCTGCCCATGGAGCTGGAGGAAGCGGCGATCATGGATGGCGCCACTCCCTGGGTGACCATCACCAGGGTGTTCCTGCCGCTGATGTGGCCGGCCATGGCGACCACCGGCCTGCTGGCCTTCATCGCCGCCTGGAACGAGTTCCTGTTCGCCCTGACCTTCACCCTCACCGACGACCAGCGCACGGTGCCGGTAGCCATCGCCCTGATCTCGGGCGGCAGCCAGCACGAGCTGCCCTGGGGCCCGATCATGGCTGCCTCGGTCACCGTCACCGTACCGCTGGTCATCCTAGTGATGATCTTCCAGCGCCGCATCGTCTCCGGTCTGACGGCCGGCGCCGTCAAGGGCTAACCCCATGTCATCAAGGAACCCGACCATGCAAGACAACCTGAGCTGGTGGCGCGGCGGCGTCATCTACCAGATCTACCCGCGCAGCTTCATGGATGCGAATCACGATGGCATCGGCGATCTTCCCGGCATCACCGAGAAGCTCGACTACGTGGCGAGCCTGGGCGTGGACGGCATCTGGCTGTCGCCGTTCTTCACCTCGCCGATGGCCGACTTCGGCTACGACGTCAGCGACTACCGCGACGTCGACCCGATGTTCGGCACCCTGGACGACTTCAAGGCACTGCTGGCCCGCGCCCACGAACTGGGCCTGAAGGTGATGATCGACCAGGTGATCAGCCATACCTCGGATGCGCACCCCTGGTTCGCCGAGAGCCGCATGGACCGCACCAACGACCGCGCCGACTGGTACGTCTGGGCCGATCCCAAGCCCGACGGCACGCCCCCCAACAACTGGCTGTCGATCTTCGGCGGTTCGGCCTGGACCTTCGACCCCCGGCGCCGCCAGTACTACCTGCACAACTTCCTGGCCAGCCAGCCGGACCTCAACTTCCACAACCCCGGGGTCAGAAAAGCCCAGCTCGACAACATGCGCTTCTGGCTCGAGCTCGGCGTCGACGGCTTCCGCCTGGACACCGTCAACTTCTACTTCCACGACGCCGAACTGCGCGACAACCCGCCGGTGCCGGCGGACGAGACCCGGACCCTGGGCGCTCCGGATGCCAACCCCTACACCTGGCAGCGCCACGTCTACGACCTGAGCCGTCCGGAGAACCTCGACTTCCTGCGCGACCTGCGTGCACTGATGGATGAGTACCCGGGTACCACCACGGTGGGCGAGATCGGCGACGACAATCCGCTCGAGCGCATGGCCGAATACACTGCCGGCGGCGACAAGCTGCATATGGCCTACACCTTCGACCTGCTCAACGCACCACACTCGCCGGCCTACATTCGCGAGGTGATCGAGCGCTTCCAGCGCCTGGCCGGCGATGCCTGGCCGTGCTGGGCACTGTCCAACCACGACGTGGAGCGAAGCGCCAGCCGCTGGGGCGCGGCCGAGGATCCCCTGGCCTATCCCAGGGTGGCCCTGGCGCTGCTGTTCTCGCTGCGCGGCAGCGTCTGCCTCTACCAGGGTGAGGAGCTGGGCCTGCCCGAGGCCGAGGTACCCTTCGAGCGCATCCAGGACCCCTACGGCAAGGTGCTGTGGCCGGAGTTCAAGGGTCGCGACGGCTGTCGCACGCCGATGCCCTGGAGCGATGCCGCCCAGGGCGGCTTCACCGCCGACGGCGTGGAACCCTGGCTGCCGCTGGAGGCCTGCCACCTGGCGCTCGCCGTCTCGCGCCAGCAGGACGACAGCGCCTCGACGCTGGCCGCCACACGGACGCTGCTGGGCTTCCGGCGCCGGCACCCGGCGCTGGTCGACGGCGACCTCGAACTGGTCGACGTCGGCGAAGAGCTGCTCGGCTTCGTTCGCGAGGCAAGCGGCGAAGCCGGAGGCGAGCGGCTGCTGTGCGTCTTCAATCTCGGCGGCAGCCCCCGCAGCGCGACCCTGCCATGCACCGGCACGCCGCTCGACGGCCACGGCTTCACTGCCTCACTCGACGGCCACGCCCTGACGCTGCCGGCCTATCAGGCCGCCTTTATCCAGCTCGACAGATAACCCCCTACAAGAATGCCGGCCCGAGAGGCCGGCGAGGAGTCGCCAGATGGCAAGCGTGACGCTCGAAAAGCTCAACAAGGTCTTCGGCCATACCCACATCATCAAGGACGTCGACCTCGAGATCGGCAACGGCGAGTTCGTGGTTTTCGTCGGCCCCTCGGGCTGCGGCAAGTCCACCCTGCTGCGACTGATCGCCGGGCTCGAGTCGATCTCCGACGGCGAACTCAGGATCGCCGGCGACGTGGTCAACGACCTGCCACCCCGCGAGCGCGGCGTGGGCATGGTGTTCCAATCCTACGCCCTTTATCCACACATGACGGTCTACGAGAACATGGCCTTCGGCCTCAAGCTGGCCAAGACCGCCAAGGAAACCGTCGAGCAGCGGGTGATGGCCACGGCGCGCATCCTGCAGCTCGAGGAGCTGCTCGAGCGCAAGCCCAAGGCACTTTCCGGCGGCCAGCGCCAGCGGGTAGCCATGGGCCGCGCCATGGCTCGCGAGCCACGCATCCTGCTGTTCGACGAGCCGCTTTCCAATCTCGATGCCTCGCTGCGGGTGCAGATGCGCAACGAGATCGCCCGCCTCCACCACCGACTGGGCTCCACCATGGTCTACGTCACCCACGACCAGGTCGAAGCCATGACGCTGGCCGACAAGATCGTGGTGCTGCGCGACGGCCGCGTCGAGCAGGTCGGCAGCCCGCAGACGCTCTATCAACAGCCGGCGACCCGCTTCGTGGCCGGTTTCATCGGCTCACCGACCATGAACTTCATGCCGGCGAAGCTGCTGAGTGGTGACAACGAAGGCTGTCGCGTCACGGCGCCGGGCCTGGGCGAGCTTGCCCTGCCTCAAGACGCCGGCAACGAGTCCACCGGTGCCGATCTGACCCTCGGCGTACGCCCCGAACACCTGTGCCTGGCCGAGGCCCAGGGCGACAACGCCTTCGAGATCGTCAACGTCGAGTACCTGGGCAACGAGGTCTACGTCTACCTGGAGCCCAAGGCCGGCGACACCCTGCTGATCCATCGCAGCGAGGCACCCAGCCGCTGGGAGATCGGCCAGCGGGTAGCGCTGGTGCCCGAACTCGAGCACGTCCACCTGTTCGACGCCGCCGACCGGGCGCTGGGCGTCGCCGGCCAGCGCCGGGCGGCCTGATCGCCTCAGCGCCATGATGCGCCGGATATCCGCCATCCGGCGCTGCTCCACCGTCCACCGCTCCACATGACAATCACAACGCCGGAGAACGAAGCATGCCCCACTTACTGCCGTCCCCCTCACGCCCAATGCTGCCGCTGCTCAAGGGAGGCGTCGGCACGCTGCTGCTCGGCGGCGCGATCCTGGCCGTTCCCCAGGCTCAGGCCACCGAGATATCGATCGCCTGCGGCGCCGGTGATGCGTCCGACTACTGTCCCGAGCTCGCCCGCCAGTGGGCCGAGCAGACCGGCAACAGCGTCAAGGTCATCTCGACGCCCAACGATACCACCGAGAAACTCTCGCTCTTCCAGCAGCTGCTCAGCAGCCGCTCCAGCGACATCGACGTGATGATGGTCGACATCGTCTGGCCGGGGCTGCTCGACGACCATCTGCTGGACCTCTCCGAGTACCTGTCGGAAGGCGCCACCGGCGATTACTTTCCAGCGCTGATCGACAACAACACTATCGACGGCCGACTGGTGGCCATGCCCTGGTACACCGACGCCGGGCTGCTCTATTACCGCAAGGACCTGCTGGAGAAATACGGCTATCCGGTGCCCGAGACCTGGCAGGAGCTCACCGAGACCGCAGCGGCGGTCCAGGCCGCCGAGCGCGAAGCCGGCAACGATGACTTCTGGGGCTTCACCTTCCAGGGACGCGCCTACGAGGGCCTGACCTGCAACGCCCTGGAATGGGTCGCCAGCTACGGCGGCGGCACCCTCGTCGACGAAGAAGGCGAGGTAACCATCGACAACCCCCGCGCCGCCGCGGCGCTGGACCTGGCCGCCTCCTGGATCGGCCACATATCGCCGCAGGGCGCGCTGAACCATACCGAGGAAGAGACGCGCGGCATCTTCCAGTCCGGCAACGCGCTGTTCCTGCGTAACTGGCCCTACGTCTGGTCGCTGTCTCAGGAGGACGGCAGCGAGGTGATCGGCAAGGTCGGCATGGCCCCGCTGCCCCACGGTCCCGAGGGCGAGTCGAAGGCCACCCTGGGCGGCTGGAACTTCGCCGCATCACGCTACTCCGAGCACCCGGAGCTGGCCGCCGACCTGGTGGCTTACCTCACCGCGGCCCCGCAGCAGAAGGCCCATGCGGTCAAGATGGGGCGCAACCCGACCATCGAGTCGCTCTATCAGGACGAGGCGGTACTGGCCAGCAACCCGGCCATGGGCGATCTCTACGAGACGCTGCGTCACGGCGTGGCGCGTCCGGCCTCGGTGACCGGCGATGCCTATGCTCGCGTCTCCAATGCCTTCTTCAACATCGCCCACCTGGTGCTAGCGGGAGACGTCCCGGCCGACCAGGCCGTGGCCCAGCTGTCCGACGAGCTCGAGCGCATCGGCCGACGCGGCTGGTGAGCCATCCAGGCTTCCACCGGAGGGCCGGGCGGCCATGCGCTTGAACGCCATCGGGCTCGCCCTGCCAGGAACGCGACCCTCCCTGGGTCGCGCTCCGCTACCTTCCTGGCTGCCTCGAACGGCATAGGCACCCCGCGGATCCGGGACTATGATAGACTCCTAACTAAATCGATACAGAAACCTCCTTCTCACGTTCAGGAATCGAGTCGCCCCGTGTCTTTGCCACGCCGCATTACCCTGAAGGACCTGGCCCAGCACCTCGGCGTCTCCACGGCCAGCGTCTCCAACGCCTTCAACCGTCCCGACCAGCTGTCGCCCAAGCTGCGCGAGCACATCCTCTCCGAGGCCCGGCGACTCGGCTATCGCGGGCCCGACGCCAAGGCCCGCAGCCTGCGCACCGGGCGCTCGCAGATCGTCGCCGTGGTGCTGGCCGAGAGCCTGACCTACAGCCTCAACGACGCCGTGGCCAGCGAGCTGCTGTCGGGCATCGCCGAGGTGCTGGATGCCCATGGCCACACCCTGCTGCTGCTGTCCGGCCGCCAGGACGTGTCGCAGATGCCCGGCTCGTCGAGCATCGCCGACGGTTTCATCATCTATGGGCTGATGCCGAGCCTTCTGCTGCTCGACGAGCTGCCGCTGCCCGGCCAGCGCCCCCTGGTGGCGGTGGATTTCGACCTCGAGGGCCAGCCCACGGTGCACGTCGACGACGAGCCGGCCTGCCACGCCATCGCCAAACACGCCCTGGCCACGCCTCCCCGGCGCCCCGCGGTCATCAACCTGCGGCTCACCAAGCACCCCTGCAACGCCCGCATCGCCCCCGACCAGGAGCTGCTGCCCGCCGATCGCACCATCACCCGCTCGCGCCTGGCCGGCTTCCATCGCGCCTTCGCCGAGCACGGCATCGACCCGGCCACGGTGCCGATGTGGAACATCGAGGAGAACACCTTCGACGTCTGCGCGCCGGTGATCGCCGAGATCCTCGACCTGCCCGTCGAACAGCGCCCCGACCTGCTGCTGTGCATGTCCGACCGCATCGCCCTGACCGTGGTGACCCTGGCCGAGCAACGCGGCCTGCGCATCCCGGAGGATCTGCGCATCACCGGCTTCGACGGCATCGCCGAGGGGCAGTATCGCTCGCCGCGGCTGACCACGGTGCGCCAGGACAGCGTCGAGAAGGGCCGCGTCGCGGCACGCATGATCCTCGGCCTGGAGCCGCTGGCATCCCGGCGGCTGGCCACCGAGCTGCTGGTCGGCGAGACCTGCCCCTGACCGACTTGCACCAGAATTGCATCCTCCCGGCGGCCGCTTGCGCTAGGCTGGAGCCCTTTGCCTGCCCCGACGAGAGCCCTGCCATGTCCCTCCGAGACGCCCTGCCCTCGGCCGTGTCCCGCCTCGGCATCAAGCTGTTCGTGATCATCCTGGTGGTCAACGTGGCCATCTCGGGCCTGGTGTTCATCGCCATCTCGCGCAGCCTGGACCAGGGCTTCATCGAGTACCTGGATCGCACCCAGACCCGCCGCGCCGAGACCCTGGCCAACGGGCTCGCCGAGGAGTGGGCCTGGCGCGGCGACTGGCAGTGGCTGCGCCAGTCGCCGCGGGCCTGGCACCACGTGGTGCGCCGCCAGCTGTGGCCCGGCGACGCCCCGCCGCCGGAGGGCATCGAGCGCCGCCTGGGCGACCCCAAGGACTTCGTGCTCCACGATGCCGAAGGCCTGCCGGTGATCGGCCTGCCGCCGGACAACGACCTGGAGGCCGCCGAGCTGCGCTGGCTGCCCATCCTCAGCGATGGCGAACAGGTCGGCACCCTGGGCTATCGCCCGCCGCAGCAGCTGATGGCGCGCATGGATCGCATCTTCCTGAGCCAGCAGCGCCGCAATCTGGCGATCATCGTCGCCGCCCTGGGGCTGGCCTCGCTGCTGCTCGCCGGGGGGCTATCCTGGTGGCTGGGACGCCGGGCCCGCGGCATGACGCTGGCCACCCGCCGGCTCACCGAGGGCGACTACAGCATCCGCCTGACCGAGCGCGGCCGAGACGAGCTGTCGAGCCTGTCGCGGGACTTCAACGTCCTGGCCGCCACCCTGGAGGCCAGCCGCGAGGCGCGCAGCCGCTGGGTCTCGGATATCGCTCACGAGCTGCGCACCCCGCTCGCTGTGCTGCGCGGCGAGATCGAGGCCATGCAGGACGGCATCCGCCCCCTGGACCTCGACAGCCTCGGCTCGCTGGCCCAGGAGGTCGGCCAGCTGGAACGCCTGGTGGCCGACCTGCGGCTGCTGTCGCAGAGCGACGCCGGCGCCCTGGAGGTGCAACTGGCGCCGCTGGACCTGGCCGCGAGCCTGCAGGCGCGCCTCGACGAGGCTGGCAGCTGGCTCGCCGATACCGACGTGACGCTCGAGACCGACATTGCCGGACCTGCCTGGATCCGCGGCGACACCCAGCGTCTGCGCCAGCTGTGGACCAACCTGCTCGACAACACTTGCGCCTACACTCATACGCCAGGACGGCTGCGGGTCAGCATCACCGAGGTGGGCGATCATTACCGGGTATGTTGGGAGGACAGCGCCCCCGGGGTCCCCGAGGCGGAACTGCCGCGGCTTACCGAGCGTCTCTACCGGGTCGAGGGCTCGCGGAACCGAGCCAGCGGCGGCAGTGGCCTGGGACTGTCGATCGCCATGGCCCTGGCCCGCGCCCACGGTGCCGAAATGAGCGCCAGTGGCTCCTCACTCGGCGGGCTATGCTGGACGCTGACCTTTCCCGCCATTGCCGAGAATCAACTCAGGGAGGAAGACGCATGAGCCCACAGGCTCTCGACACCGATAACGTCCTGATCGTCGAGGATGAACCCAAGATCGCCCGACTGGTGGCCGACTACCTGTCGGGCAGCGGCTTCACGCCCCACCATCTGGATCACGGCGACGCCGTGCTGCCCTGGCTCGAGGACCGCGAGGCACGTCCCGAGCTTATACTGCTGGACCTGATGCTGCCCGGTACCGACGGCCTGACCCTGTGCCGGGAAATCCGCCAGCGCTGGCCGCAGGTGGCGATCATCATGCTTACCGCCCGGGTCGAGGAGGTCGACCGTCTGCTGGGACTCGAACTCGGCGCCGACGACTACATCTGCAAGCCCTTCAGCCCCCGCGAGGTGGTCGCGCGAGCCCGGGCCGTGCTGCGCCGTAGCCGGGCCGCGGAGGGCATCGACAACGGCATCATCGAACAGGCCCTCAGCCTCGACGAGGACGGCTGGCGGGCACTGGCGGACGGCCAGGACCTGGGACTCACGGCCGTCGAGTTCCAGCTGCTGCGGGTGATGATGCAGTCGCCCGGTCGCATCTTTTCTCGGGAGCAGCTGATGGATCACATGTATCGCGACCACCGCATCGTCTCCGAACGCACCGTGGACAGCCACATCAAGAAGCTGCGCAAGAAGATCGCCGAGGTGTGGCCCGAACGCGAGATCATTCGCTCGGTCTACGGCGTCGGCTACAAGTACCAGCCGGAGGAGTGATACGGCACGGCCTCGCTGCCAGCGGTGATACCGCCTAGACTGTCGCCCATCGATCAGGGAGAGCCAAGATGGGCCATCGCCAAGATCACCTGCGCTTCTGGCACGACCCGGCGCTACCGTTTCTCGAGGCTCGCCGCGTCACGGACGGACGGCGCGTCTGCTACGCCATGCACAGTCACGAGACCTTCTCGATCGGCGCCATCACCGGCGGCTGCAGTACCTACTGGAACCAGGGCCATGACGAAACGGTCGCTACGGGCAGCGTGGTGGTCATGAACCCCGAGGAGGTGCATGCCTGCAACCCCATCGACGACCGCCCCTGGTCGTACGACATGCTCTACCTGGACAATGCCTGGCTCGGCGAACTGCAACGAGAACTCGGCGCCCCCGACCATCTAGATCTTCAGCTCTTCACCACCCGCTCGAGTCGCCATCCGGCACTCTACCGGCGCCTGGTAAACCTGTGTGACACCCTCTTCGATCCTGATGCCTCCCGCCTGGCCAGGGAAACCGAAGCCACCGAGCTGATCGTCGAAATGCAGCACCGACTCGCGCCTCGGATGCCGGCTTCACACGACGATCCTCAGGGGTTGCGCCGCGCGGCGGACTACATCGCGGCCCACTGCACCGAGGCCATCGGCCTGGACGACATCTGCCACGCTGCCGGGCTGTCGCGTTCTCACCTGGTGCGACGTTTCAAGGCCCACTATGGCTTGACGCCCCATGCCTTCGTCACCGATCGACGCATCCGGCTCGGTCGACACAAGCTGCGCAACGGACAGCCCATTGCCGAGGTCGCCATGGACTGCGGCTTCGCCGACCAGGCGCATTTCCAGCGCACCTTCAAGCGCCTGCAGGCGGCCACTCCGGGGCAATACGCCGCGGGTTACCACAGCAGATAACACGCACTCGCCGCCAGCAACATCGCCATGCCGCGGTTGAAGCGGCGCACCCGGGCCGGGCGATCCACGAAACGCTTCAGGTAGGCGCCGGCGTAGGCCCAGCAGCCGATCGACAGATAGCAGATCACGAAGTACAGGATCGCGAACCATGCCACCAGGTGGAGCTCGCCGCCGGCGGCGTAGGCGCCCATGCCGGCCATCGACGCCAACCAGGCCTTGGGATTGAGCCACTGCATGGTCGCACCCACCCACCACGACGGTGCCGCACCGGGAGAGGTGCCCTGCAGTCGGCCGTCATCCGCGGCGAGGCGCCAGGCCATGTAGAGCAGGAAGGCCACCCCGGCCCAGCGCACCCCGTCGAGAACGCCCGGCCAACGGGCCAACAGCTCATGCAGCCCCAGACCGACCAGCACCAGCAGCAGCGTAAAGCCGAGGGTCGCACCGGTGACATGGCGCAGGCTGGCGCGAAAGCCGTGCCGCATGCCGGCGCCCAGCGCCACCAGATTCACCGGGCCAGGAGAAAGGGAAGCCGCCAGCGCGAAGGCGGCCATGGACAACGACAGCGTTACGGTCATGGGGAAGCGTCCTCGATATCTCGTCTCGATACCGCCCAGGCTATGGCACCAAGACGCCGGGATATTGAACGAGATTGCTCCCCGTCGTACGCGCCAGGATCCCGCGAACGACCCGGCACCTTGCACCGGCTTTGCACCCTGTGTCCACGCCCCTTGCACCTGCGCCAACGACACTGAAAGCGTCAACCCAAGGCCACAAGGAATGCCCGACATGAAGAAGATGCGCCTGACCCGCAAGCTGTTTGCCCCTGCACTGCTCGCCGCCACCATCGCCCCGCTGGCGCTCTCTGCCAATGCCGCACCCGGCGAGTCGGGAGATCATGCCAAGGGCCCCGCGTTCCACGCCGGCCAGGAGCACCGCGCCGAACAGCGCGAGGCGCTGTTCGAGCGTGCCGGCATCGACGCCGAGACCCGCGAAGCCCTCGCGGCAGCCCGGCGCGAGCATCGTCAGGCCATGCAGGAGCTGCGCCAGGAATACCGCGAGCAGCTCGACGAGATCCTCGACGACGAGCAACGTGCGGCCCTCGACAAGGCCCGCCAGGAGCTTCGCGCCGAGCATCGTGCCGAAGCGCGAGAGGCCATCAAGGCCCGCGTGGATGCGGTGATCGACGGCTGGGATCTCGACGACGAGACCCGCCAGTCACTGGACGAGCTTCGCCAGTCCTTCATCGACAACGCCCAGGCGCTGAAGGAGCAGTCCTTCGACTCCCGCGACGCCCGCCGCCAGGCCTGGCAGGACCTGCGCGACGAACACCGCGCGGCGCTGGCCGAGCTGCTGACCGAGCAGCAGATCGACGAGCTCGAGCAGACCATGCGCCCGCCCCATGACGGACGAGGATATCATCGCGGTCCCGATCACCATGACGGCCCCGAGCAGACGCCTCCTTCCGCCGAATAAGCCTTCTTCCCCCTCCTTCGACGCCCGGCTCACGCCGGGCGTTTTCGTACCCGCCTTCCTCATTTTACTTTGCCATGTTCGCCACAGACGGGTCTCCGGGTTGCAGCCTTCCAAGGATGTGCGTATTTTATTTGAACGTTCATTCAAAAAAAGAGTCGCCCAAGGCGACAGGAGTATTGCGAATGTCGGATAACACCGCCCTCCCCGAGCGCCGGGACCGGATCAACCGCACTGTCTTCCACGGCAGTGTGGCTGGCATCCTGGTGTTCCTGATCCTGACCATGACGTTCACCGAGGAGGCCGGCGCCTTCTTCGACGCCGGCCTGGCCTGGGTGAATGACACCTTCGGCTGGTACTACATGCTGGCCGCGGTGGTCTATCTGGTCTTCGTCGTCGCCATCGGCTGCTCGCGCGTCGGTAACATCCGCCTGGGTCCGGACCATGCGCGCCCAGAGTTCTCGCTGGTGTCCTGGGCCTCGATGCTGTTCGCCGCCGGCATCGGTATCGATCTGCTGTTCTTCTGCGTCGCCGAGCCGCTGTCGCACTACCTGGCGCCACCTGACATGGCGCCGGAGAGCGCCGCGGCACTGCGCGCCGCCGTGCCCCAGACCTTCCTCCATTGGGGGCTGTCCGGCTGGGGCATGTACGTGCTGATGGGCATGGCGCTGGCCTACTTCAGCTATCGCCATCGTCTGCCGCTGGCCATCCGCAGCGCTCTTTATCCACTGCTCGGTAAACGCATCAACGGCCCGATCGGCAATGCCGTGGACATCACCGCGGTGATCTCCACCGTGTTCGGCATCGCTACCAGCCTCGGTATCGGCGTGATGCAGCTGAACTACGGCCTGACCTTCATGTTCGGCGTGCCCGAGAGCCTGGCAACCCAGGTGGTACTGATCGTGCTGGTGGTGATACTCGCCACCATCTCGGTGGTCACCGGCGTCGAGAAGGGCATCCGTCGGCTGTCCGAGTTCAACATGGCGCTGGCTGCGGCCCTGCTGCTGTTCGTGCTCTTTCAGGGCGATACCCTGCACCTGCTCGACGCCCTGGTGCTCAACGCCGGCGACTATCTGAGCGGCTTCGTCGGCAATAGCTTCGACACCTACGCCTTCGAAGGCGCCGACGCTCAACAGTGGAAGGGCTGGTGGACCATCTTCTTCTGGGGCTGGTGGATCGCCTGGACGCCCTTCGTTGGCCTGTTCCTGGCCCGCATCTCGCGCGGCCGCACCATCCGCGAGTTCGTGCTCGGCGCGCTGCTGCTGCCGCTCGGCTTCATGATGGCGTGGATGTCGATCTTCGGTAACAGCGGCATCGAGATGGTGGCCGACCAGGGCATCGCCGCGCTGGGAGAGCAGGCGCTCAACTCGCCGCAGACGACCATCTACACCTTCCTGGAGCAGTATCCCTACATCGGCGTCACCGCTTCGGTAGTGACCATTCTGGGCATCGTGTTCTTCGTCACCTCGGCCGACTCCGGCGCCCTGGTGCTGGCCAACTTCACTTCTATCCTCTCGGACGTGAACCACGACGCCCCGATCCGCCTGCGCATCTTCTGGTCAGCGACCATCGGCCTGGTGACCGTGGCGCTGCTGATGGCCGGCGGCCTCTCGGCGCTGCAGAGTGCGGTGGTGATCACCGCCCTGCCCTTCTCGCTGGTGATCTTTGCCATCATGGCCGGCATGAGCCGCGCCCTGAAGCTGGAATGCACCAAGGCCGACACCCGTCGCCAGATCGGCGGAATGGCGCCCGGTGGTGACTGGCGCGAGCGACTCGACCGGGCGCTCGACACCTCTAACCGCGCCGGTGCCGCCGCGACCCTGGAGCACGCCATTCGCCCGGCCCTGAACCAGTTCGCCGAGGAGCTCCGGAGCCGCGGCCAGTCAGCCACGGTGACCGAGGAGAAAGTCGAGGGCGAGCCGCTGCGCCAACTTACCCTGCAGGTGGACTTCGACGACGCCGCCAGCTTCGTCTACCAGGTGCGGGCCCATCGCCTGCGCACCCCTAGCTTCCTGCCGGTCGACGACGACTACTACGTGCGCTTCGACGTCTACCTCAACGAGGGCGGCCTGGAGCAGGATCTCAACGGCTGCAGCCGTGCCCAGGTGATCCATAACCTGGTCACCGAGTACGAGAGCCACCTTTATTTCCTGGCACGCGCCGATCAGGAAAACGGCAACGTCCAGGCGATGCCGGGCTCGGTGGGCGAACCGCCCCAGGACCTGAGCCCGAGCTGAGCGACCTCCAAAGCCTGAACGCCAGCGGCGACCCATCGGGTCGCCGCTGGCGTTTGCCCTGGTGCGTTTCCGGGTCGGACTGCCGCGACGCCATGGCGGATGGTCTATAACTGTACCCAGGCCATGACAGCCGGAGATAGCGTCATGCAACAGGACCCCGAACCGCCGGGGGGCTCACGCCTGGTCGAGGTGCCGGTCAGCCTGCTCGAGAACGGCATGTACATCGCGGCCCTCGATCGCCCCTGGATGGTCCCGCCGCACCTTCTGAAGCGAGGGAAGTCCGACCTGCGCCGACTACGCAGCTACTGTCGCTCGGTGTATGTCGATCCCGAGCGCTCCCAACCACAGGTGCAGGCCATCCTGTCGGCACTCCAGATGCCACCGGATCCCTCCGAGTTCACGCCCTCTCCCGCCGAGGAGCGCCGTCGCGCTTCAATCGCATCGAACGATCCCCGCGAGGTACAGCATGCCGAGCAGCTGTATCTCAAGACCCTGCGCACGCTCCAACGCCTGATGCGTGACGAACATGACTGGTATCGCCGCCAGCCGACGCTGCAGCGGGAAATCGGCCGGCTCATCGCCTCACTGGAAGTGGTCCCCGACACCCTGGTCTGGCTGACCCGCCTCAAGCACCGGGTCGCCTACCGAATGGAGCACGGCCTCAACGTCGCCATCCTCGCCATGGCTTTCGGCCAGCATCTGGGCTACGAGCGTTCACGACTCGAGGAGCTCGGGCTCGCCGGCCTGCTGCATGACGTCGGCAAGATGCGCCTCGACCAGGCAATACTGGACAAGCCCGGCCCTCTTTCCGAGGAGGAGTTCCAGCACGTCCAGGGGCATGTGCTGCACGGCTACGCCATGCTCGAGCATGACCCCCATCTCCCCACGGCGGTGAAGATCGCCTGCCGCGACTACCACGAGCGCCTCGACGGCAGCGGTTATCCGCATGGCAAGCCGGGCAAGGACATCGACGAGACCGCCCGCATACTGGCCATCGTCGATACCTATGACGCTATCACCAGTGACCGCGTCTACAGCCCGGCCCGACCGGCGACCGAAGCCTTGGGCATCCTTTACCAGGGGCGCCGATACCACTTCGATGGCCGGCTGGTCGACCGCTTCATCGACTGGATCGGCCTCTACCCCCTCGGCAGTCTGGTCGAGCTCAACAACGGCATGGTCGGCATCGTGGTCGCCCAGGTGCCCGACCAGCCGCTCCGCCCTCGAGTGCTGGTCAAGCTCGACGAGCGCAAGACCGCCATCCCCGGGGTGCTGATAGACCTCGCCGAACCCGACCTCGGCGGCTTGCGTCTCTCGATAGACAAGTCGTTGCCGCCGGGGGCCTACGGTGTCCAACTGGATACCCTGCCGATCCCCGGGGGATGATCCGGCAGCGCAGCCGTCTCGCGATGCCGCCGTGCAGCGGGTACCCTGGGATCCCCCAGCAGGAGACCGTCATGCCAGACACCCCAGCGTTCATCGACCCAAGCCGCATCCGCTACTATCACGCCCATCTCTACTATCACGATGCCGCCGGCCTGGCCGAAGCGCATCGCATCGCCGAGGCTGCCGCCGAGCGCTTCGAGATCCGAGTGGGTCGCTTCCATGAGCGTCCGGTGGGTCCCCACCCGCTATGGAGCTGCCAGCTGTCCTTCGCTCCTGAGCGCTTCGGCGAGATCGTGCCCTGGCTGGCGCTGAACCGCGGCGATCTGGATATCTTCGTGCACCTGGGCACCGACGACGACCACTTCGACCATACCCAGGGCGCGATGTGGCTGGGCCACAGCCACGCGCTCGATCTGAGCCAGTTCGTCGACCATTGACCGGATGCCCCATGCTCACACTGCGCACCACCTTGCTCGGCCTGCTCCTGATGGGGCTGGCCGGTTGCAACGACGGCCACGAGGTCGGGGATGTCTCGCTGGGCCTGTTCACCACCAAGGACATCAAGATCGATAGCCTCGTCGATCCCAAGATTCCCGGCGTGACCTGCCATCTCAGCAACATCGATGCCGACCTGGACCTGGCCGATCCGTCCGACACCAGCCTGGCCTGCCGCCAGACCGGACCGATCACCGCCGACATGCTCGCCGACATCGACACCTCACCGGACGGCGAACTGCTCTACCGCCGCTCCCAGAGCGTGCTGTTCAAGAGCCTCAAGCTGCGGCGAATCCTAGATGCCGACAGCCAGACCCTGCTCTACCTGGCCTATACCACCAAGGAGACGCACGGCAGCTTCAAGCACGCCCTGAGCAGCGTGCCGCTGTGGGGTACCCAGGCCTGGCAGGCGTCCGCCTTTCCCTGACACGGCCACATAAAAAGCGGGGCGCAACCCAGTTGCGCCCCGCCTCGTCAGGCCAGTCAGCCTGCCGCCCTATTGCATGTCGAGGACGACCCGTCCCTCGATGCGGCCATCGATCATGCGCTGGAAGATGTCATTGATGTTCTCCAGCCGGTCACCGTGGACAGTCGCCTTGACCTTTCCCTCGCCGGCGAAATCCAAGGCCTCCTGCAAATCCTGGCGAGTGCCGACGATGGAGCCGCGAACGGTGATGCCGTTGAGCACGGTATCGAAGATCGGCAGCGGGAAGTCGCCGGGCGGTAGGCCATTGAGCGAAATGGTCCCGCCGCGGCGTACCATGCCCTGAGCCTGCTCGAAGGCCTTGGGCGAGACGGCGGTGACCAGCACGCCGTGGGCGCCGCCGATCTCGCGTTTGAGATAGGCAGTCGGATCGGTGGTCAGGGCATTGACCGTCACGCTGGCCCCCAGCCGACGAGCCAGCGCCAGCTTGTCATCGTCGATGTCCACCGCGGCGACGTTGAGCCCCATGGCCTTGGCATACTGCACCGCCATGTGGCCGAGCCCGCCGATGCCGGAGATCACCACCCACTGGCCGGGGCGGGTATCGGTCATCTTGAGGCCCTTGTAGACGGTCACCCCGGCGCACAGCACCGGCGCGATCTCCAGGAAATCGACGTTGTCCGGCAGGCGCCCCACGTAGCCGGCATCGGCCAGGGTGTAGTCGGCGAAGCCGCCGTTCACCGAATAGCCGGTATTCTGCTGCGACTCGCAGAGGGTCTCCCAGCCGCCCAGACAGTGCTCGCAGTGGCCGCAGGCGGAATACAGCCAGGGCACTCCGACCCGGTCGCCTTCCCTCAAATGGGTGACGCCCTCGCCCGCGGCGGCGACGTAGCCGACGCCCTCGTGCCCCGGAATGAAGGGAGGCTCAGGCTTGACCGGCCAGTCGCCGTGAGCCGCATGCAGGTCGGTGTGGCAGACGCCGGAGGCGGCCACCTTGACCAGGATCTCGCCGCGCCCCGGGCGCGGCACATCCACCTCTTCCAAGCTCAGCGGCTCTCCGAAGGCCCGCACCACAGCGGCTTGCATCGTGCTGTCCATGACACTATCTCCTCAGCAACGAGTTGGGATGGCCCCGCCGCCTTGGGGCAGGGCAGGCTTCGTCAGGGGAAGAATGCCCCGGATTCGATGCCCGGGGTCGGGACGTTAGAAGAAACCGAGCGGATTGGTGTCGTAGCTGACCAGCAGGTTCTTGGTCTGCTGATAGTGCTCGAGGGCCACCTTGTGGGTCTCGCGGCCGACGCCGGACTTCTTGTAGCCGCCGAACGCCGCATGGGCCGGGTACTGGTGGTAGCAGTTGGTCCACACCCGGCCGGCCTGGATGCCGCGGCCCATGCGAAAGGCGACGTTGATGTCGCGACTCCACACCCCGGCGCCAAGACCGAACTCGGTGTCATTGGCGATGGCCAGCGCCTCTTCCTCGTCCTTGAAGGTGGTCACCGCCACCACCGGACCGAAGATCTCCTCCTGGAAGACGCGCATCCTGTTATGGCCCTTGAGCAGGGTCGGCTGGATGTAATAGCCGCTGTCATAGGCCGGGTCGAAGCTCTCCTTGCCGCCGCCGGTAAGGAACTCGGCGCCCTCCTCGCGAGCCACCTCCATGTACGACATGATCTTGTCGAACTGCTCCTGGCTGGCCTGGGCGCCGACCTTGACGTCGGTATCCAGCGGGTTGCCGCGGGTAATGGCCGCGACCTTCTCCATCACCTTGGCCATGAAGGACTCATAGATGTCCTCCTGAATCAGCGCCCGCGACGGGCAGGTGCACACCTCGCCCTGGTTGAAGAAGGCCAGCACCAGGCCCTCGGCGGCCTTGTCGATGAACTCGGGCTCGGCGTTCATGATGTCGGCGAAGTAGATGTTCGGCGACTTGCCGCCCAGCTCCACGGTGGAGGGAATGATGTTTTCCGCGGCGCACTTGAGGATGTGCGAGCCCACCGGGGTCGAGCCGGTGAAGGCGATCTTGGCGATCCGGGTGCTGGTGGCCAGCGCCTGGCCGGCCTCGGCGCCGTAGCCGTTGACGACGTTGACCACGCCCGGCGGTAACAGGTCCCCGACCAGCTCCATCAGCTTGAGGATCGAGGCCGGGGTCTGCTCGGCGGGCTTGAGCACCACGCAGTTGCCGGCGGCCAGCGCCGGCGCCAGCTTCCACACCGCCATCAGGATCGGGAAGTTCCAGGGAATGATCTGCCCCACCACGCCCAATGGCTCGTGGAAGTGATAGGCCACCGTGTTGGCGTCGATGTCAGCGGCGGTGCCCTCCTGGGCGCGGATACAGCCGGCAAAGTAGCGGAAGTGGTCCACCGCCAGGGGGATGTCGGCATTCAGGGTCTCACGCACCGCCTTGCCGTTGTCCCAGGTCTCGGCCACGGCCAGCATCTCGAGGTTCTGCTCGATGCGATCGGCGATCTTCAGCAGGAGATTGCTGCGCTCGGTAGCCGACGTCTTTCCCCAGGCCGGGGCGGCGGCGTGAGCGGCGTCAAGCGCCTTGTCGATGTCCTCGGCGGTGGAGCGGGGAATCTCGCAGAACGGCTTGCCGTTGACCGGGCTGACGTTGTCGAAGTACTGGCCCTTGACCGGCGGCACGAACTCGCCGCCGATGTAGTTGCCATAGCGCGCATCGAAGCTCACTACTGCCTCGGGGCTTCCAGGGTTGGCATAGATCATGGCGTGTCTCCTGCTGTTGTGGTTATGTGAGTACCCTCCCAGTCTTGGCCAGTCATGGCGTCTGAGACATACTGCGATGGCAGGAGAATGCCTCCTCCTTCGGTAGGAGATCCGGAGGGCGACAGGCAAGCGGCCGAGCGATCCAAGGAGTCCCCCATGAATACCCTGATGGTGGCCGACGACCATCCGCTGTTTCGCGAGGCGATCGGTGCGGCGATCCGTGCCGGCCTGCCCAACTGCCGGCTGCTCGAGGCCGGCAGCCTCGACGACGCCCTGAGGGGGATCGCCGGGGAAGAGCAAGAGATCGACCTGCTGCTGCTAGACCTGGGCCTGCCCGACGCGGCGGGGCTGGCCGGGCTGGAGCGGCTGCGCGAGGCCTGTCCGGCGCTGCCGGTGGTGGTGATTTCGGCCGAGTGCGAGCGCAACCTGATCCTCGAGTCCATCGCCCTGGGCGCGGTGGGCTACATTCCCAAGTCGACGCCTCGCCGGGCGATGCTCGAGGCCCTGCGCCAAGTGCTCGGCGGCCAGATCTACCTGCCGCCGGATATCATGCGCCGGCCGCCGTCGCCGTCGGCGCCCGATCACGAGTCGCTCGTCGCGCCCGCCGCTCCGAACACCTCATCATCGTTGGATGCCCTCACCGACAAGCAGCTCCAGGTGCTGGCTCGCCTGGTGCGCGGCGACGCCAACAAGGTGATTGCCCGGGATCTCGATATCGCCGAGACCACCGTCAAGACACACGTCTCGGCGATCCTGCGCAAGCTCAACGTCGATACCCGGATCCAGGCAGTGCTGGCGGCCGATCGCGCCGAGCTGGCCACCCAGCTATCGCGTCGTCAGTTGCAGGCCTGATCCCCGCTCACCTGAAGTCGGTTGGCGATCAGCACCCGCAGGCGCAGCGGCTTGACCGGCTTGAGCAGACAGTCATAACCACGCTCGCGAGCCCATTGCTTGAGGTCGCCATCGTGATTGGCGGTGATCAGCACCACACCCAAGCCGGGGTGGGCTCGGCACAGCCGATCCGCCACACAGAGCCCATCGGGATCCCCCGGCGCCAGGTGGTAGTCCACCAGCAGGACGTCGGCGCGCTCCCGGCGGCTCAGCGCCTCCAGCGCCGCCGGTGTCGAGGCGCAGCGCACGCGGCAGCCCCAGCCCTCCAGCAGCGCCGCCATGCCGTCGAGGATCGCCGGGTCATCATCGAGCACCCAGACCCGCGCACCGGCCAGACGATCGGCCCCGGGCGCCGGCTCCGCCGCGGGCGACATCTCCCGACGCCGGCCATAGGGTACGCGGATCGAGAACAGCGCCCCCTGCCCCGGACGCGAGACGAGGCCCAGCGGATGATCGAGCATGTCGGCGATGCGATCGACGATCGCCAGGCCGAGGCCGAGGCCACGATCCGCCTCATCGGGACGCGTCACTGCGCGGCGAAATTCGAGGAAGATGGCTTCCTGATGAGCCTCGTCGATGCCAGGCCCGGTATCCCCAACCAGGATCTCGAGGCCGTCGGGGCGTCGCCGACAGCCCAGCAGCAGACGGCCACGCTTGGTGTAGCGCACCGCGTTGGTCAAGAAGTTGCGCACTACCCGGGCGAGCAATGCCAGGTCAGAACTCACGACCGCCGAGCTGGGCACATAGCGAAACGCCAGTCCCCGTGCGGCGGCCATCTGGCGGTACTCCTCGGCCAACACATCGAGCAGCTCGGCGACAGGGAAAGCCGCCACGTCCGGGGTCAGCACCCCGGCATCCAGGCGCGAGATGTCCACCAGGGTCCCCAGCAAGGCCTCGACGTCCTTGAGCGAGCGGCCGATATGACCGACCAGACGCGTCGCCTCCGCGGGCAGCGATTGATCTTCCAGGGCACTGGTGAACAGCCGCGCGGCGTTGAGAGGCTGCAGCAGGTCGTGGCTGACCGCGGCCAGGAAGCGAGTCTTCGAGTGGTTGGCCGCCTCCGCCTCGGCCCTGGCCTCTTCCAGGCGGGCGTTGGCCTCGCCCAGTGCTTCCAGGGTGCGGTGCAGGCTGTCGGTGCGCTCACGGACCTGCTCGGCAAGCAGCACGGCATGTTCGAAGGCGCCATAGGGGGCACCGCCGGCCATGCCTGCAGACTCGACTCGCTCGATGAGCGCACCGCAGATGCGCCGCAGCCGCGCGTTCTCTTCTGCCAGAGCCCGCTCGCGCTCGCTGGCGGGATCGAACGCCGGCGGTTCAGCCCCGAGATCCAATCGCCACTCCGGTGAAGGTCTGATTGATGTGCATGCCCTGATGCTGCTCACCGTAGGTATTGAAGCCCACGACGCGGGCGTCGGCCAACAACCGCGAAGCGGCGTCCACACCACCCATGGCCTCCAGCTCCAGACGTCGCAGGAAACAGTCACAGCCGAGAATCAACGCGGGGGCGCCGAGGCGCCGCTCCAGACCGTCGAACACACCAGCGAGTTGCTCGAGCATCGGCGCCGGCTGCATAGCGGTCAGCACGATGCCATTTTCCACCGCGCAGTAGAAACGCAGCCCGCCGTCCGCGTCGACCCGCTGAATCGAGCGCACGTAGTGGGCCTCGCCGATACGCACCGCCAGCGGATGACGGGCGAAGACTTCGGCGTCCAACGCCTCCACAGGCCTTCCCACCAGGCGCGCATACTCCTCGGCCGCAGGCGCGGCGTTGAGTTCCAGTACCCGCCGCCGCTCGCGGTCCACCGCGGTGACCACCAGTTTCTCGCGGCGTGGACGCAGGTGGTGAGTGGTGAAGACCTCGAAGGGGTGCCGACTGGTGACCATCACCACCACTGCCGAGGCATCGTGAAAGCCGCCCTCGGCGTAGACGTGGGTATGGCTCAGCCGGTTGTCGTCCCCGGCGGAGCCTCCGAAGCTGGGGATGCCACCAAGCGCCGCCTCCAGGGTCGCCAGCACCTGTTCTTCGCTGCTGGAAAGGCCATCCAGCAGCGTCAGCGCGAAGGGCCGGGCATCCTCGGGGGGCGCCTGGCGCCGACAGTCGGCCAGCAGGCCGTCGACCAGCCGCTGGGCCTGGGGCAAGGCGAAGGCATCGAGATCGGCGATCCGCGCGCAGGCGATCGCGAAGTCGCCGCGCTCGAAGCCGACGGCGACGATGCAGCCTCGACCGTAGCCTGCCGGCGTGATCTCGCCGGCCGTGGTACAGCCGGCCAGCGGGACCGGGGCGAAGGCCCGCTCGAGAGCCTCGCCAAGCGCCGCCAGCGGATAGTCGGCGCTGCAGAAGAACAGCACGAAGCCAAGCTCCGGCCCGGCTAGTGCGCTCGCCAGCTCGTCGGCGGCCCGTCGCGGATCGGTATTGTCGCTGTAGGCCGTTCGAATCGATACGGCGGCCGGCGAAAAGAGGCTGGCATCGGACATGGCGATTTCCAGGTGCGATAGTGAACCTAGTGTATGCGCTGGACGGCCGCGCTCCCAAGGTCAAGGGCCCCGCCGTCGGCGCACTCCAATCAGGACAGCGCCGCCTCTCGCTCCAGCGCCGCCAGGGTGTCGGCCAGACGCTCATGCAGCCGCGCCAGGATTTCCTCACCGCCCTCCATCCGACCTTCACGGGCGGCCCGCTCGAGTCGAGTCGCCAGTCCGGCGACCTTGACCGCGCCAAGGGTGGCAGATTCGCCCTTGAGCTGATGCGCCAGTCGCTGGGTCAACGGCGCCTCGCCCACATCGAGCGCCTCCGCCAGGGACGTGAGACGCGCTCTGGCATCACGACGATATTGAGCCACCAGCGCGGCCAGTCCCTCGTGGCCAAGGCTCTCACGCAAGCCCTCCATGACGCTGGCATCCACCAGCTGCTCCTCGCCCACCGCGCCGGGAAAGCTGGCGGGTGGCATCGTCGCCGAACCGGACATTCCCGTCAGGTGACGATGCAGGGCCTTGAGCAGCGAGGCCTGCAGCAGCGGCTTGGCCAGGTAGCCGGTCATGCCCGCGGCCAGGCAACGGGCCTGATCTCCCATCGGCCCACCTGCGGTCATGGCCACGATAGGCACTTCCGCCAGCCAGCCGCCGCGAGCGCGGATCCGCCGAGTGACCTCCAGCCCATCCAGGTCCGGCATCTGCACGTCCATGAAGATCAAATCGAAGCGCTCCCGCGCCACGCTCTCCAGCGCCTCAAAGCCGGAAGCCGCCAGCGTGGCGCGACAGCCCAGCTTGGTGAGCATCGCCATGGCAACCTGCTGGTTGACGGGATTGTCCTCGACCACCAGCAGACGGGCATCGCCCAGGGCCGGTCCACTATTGTGGGTAGCATTCTCATCGACCTGGGAATCGGCCGTCGACGCTTCGATAAGCGGCAGGCGAAACCAGCAGCGGCAGCCCTCGCCCAGGCGGCTGTCAACGCCGATCTCACCGCCCAGCGCCTCCACCAGCCGCTTGCTGATCGCCAGCCCCAGGCCGCTGCCACCGAAGCGCCGCGCCGTGCCGGGCTCGCCCTGGTGGAAGGGTTCGAATAGCCGCGGCTGCTTGTCAAGCGCGATACCGCACCCCGTGTCGACCACGGCAACACTCAGCACTTGCTCCCCTTCACGGACGATCTCCACCCTGATACCGCCCTCTTCGGTGAACTTGACGGCATTGGAAAGCAGGTTCAGCAATACCTGGCGAAGCCGGCCCGGATCGCTGACGATATGTGCCGGCAGCGCCGGGTCCAGATCGATCTCGAGCCACAGCCCTCGCGCTTCGACATGGGGACGAAACAGCGATGCTGCGCTCTCGGCCAGATCGTGCAAGGACAGCGCCTGGTGCTCGAGCTCCAGGCGCCCTGCCTCGATCTTGGAGAAATCCAGGATGTCATTGATCAGCTCCATCAGGCGACGGGCGCTGTCGTGAATGGTATCGGCGTAGTGGCGAGCCCGCTCGGGCAGCGGCTGCTCGACCAGCAGGTCACTCATGCCGATCACCCCATTGAGCGGAGTGCGGATCTCATGGCTGACGGTGGCCAGGAACTCCGATTTGGCCTGGCTCGCCGACTCGGCCCGTCGTGCCGTGGTTTCCAGCTCGGCGCTGAGACTCTCCAGGGCACGGCGCGCCGCGGCATTGTCACGTGCCTCGCGAACCAGGAAGGCCACCACCAGCATGGCCGCCACGCTCATACCCATGATCAGCGCCAGCAGCAGACCGTAGAGCCACTGCAGGCGTTCACGCTCCTGGGTCTCTGACTGGGCCAGATGACCGTTGACGGTGATGATCAATCGCTCGGCCGGGTGACTAAGCTCGCCAAGGCGCTGCATGAGCGCCTTGCGCGACGCCTCATCCAGCGAGTCCAGTTGGCTCAGGCGTGCATCCAGTGCCTTGAGGTGCTCCTCGATCTCCCCGACCAGGCGATCCGTGCCGGGAATGCCATGGATGAGCTCCGCCATCTCGCCACCTCGCAGCAGCGTCAGCCGGCTGTAGAGCAGCTCAAAGCGAAGCCTTGCCTCACGCAGGACCTCGGGACCCAGCTCGCTGAGCGCCAGGTAGCTGCGCAGATCGACGGCATCACGGTCGAGCTTGTAGGCATGCCAGACCGTATCCTCGCCGATCCGCCAGACCAAGCTGTCCTGTCGCCAGGCAGCCAGTCCCACCACCAGAATGGCGGCAACGAACAGCAGCAGGGTGGCGATGACGCCGAACTTGAGACGCAGGGGGTATTGACGCACCGAGCAGCTCCTCGACGATCAGTGAACCTGAATGCGGCTCACCTGCCAGACCGAGCGGAAACGGACCGCCTCGGTGAACAGCTCGGGATGAGCATCAAAGGGATACAGCACGAATAGCGGCCCGAAGCGACGTATCGGCATAATCTCACCGTTGCGCTTCATCGCCAGAATCACCTGATAGCGTGAAACATCGCTGACCGGTACCTCGGCCTCGAAGCCGTTGAGCGCAACCACCCGTAGCTGATCGCCCCTGGCACCGACGGCATCGAGCAGCGCCTTTGCCAGTGGTCCCTCGAAGCGCCCCGACGCCTCGTGCCAAGGGGTATGGGTCGTGATGGTACGTGACGGAAGGGCCTCGAGCATGGCGCGATCGAAGCGCGCCACGCCGTCGCCGTTGGTACGTGTGATATCACCGCTCACGGTCAGTAGCACCGGGCCCTGGGGCATCGGGAGAGGCTTCGCCCACACGCCACTGCTCACCGCCAGGCAAGTCATCAGGCCACAAAACAGGATCAAGAGGCGTCGGACGCGCATGCTCGGGCTCCGGGTTGGCAGTCTCGACGCCAAGGGTACGCGAATCCCGCGCCACGGTCAGGCACCAGTGCCAAAGAAGCCGGCACTATGCCGTCGAGGGGCCGGCTCAGCCCTCCTCCGCTTCTCCGTGGTCGATGCGCACCAGGTCTTCATAGGCATGCCAGCTGGCATGGCCCAGCACCGGCAGGATCAACGCCAGACCGATGTAGAAGGTGGCCACCCCGACAATCACACAGCCGGTGATGATAGCGGCCCACAGCAGCATGGGGCGGAAATTGCGGGCCACCGAGCGCACGCTGGCCTCAATGCCTTCCATGAAGGTCAGGTCCTGGTCCATCAGGGTGGGAATGGCCACCACGCTGACGGTGAAGGCCCCGAAGGCCAGCACCGCACCGATCGCCGTGCCCACCGCCAGCATGCCGAGCCCTTCCGCCGTGGTCAGCAAGGCCAGGTAGATGGTGGCCGGATCCGGTGCCCCCAAGCCGAAGAACAGCGCAAACAACAGCATCGCGATGTTGAACCAGGCCATCAGAATGAGCACCAGCATCACACCGATCATTGCCAACTGGCCGACGTGGCCTCGCCAAGCGCCGAAGGCATCGCCCAGGGTCGGCTCGCGACCGGCTTCCAGCGCGCGACTGATGCCATATGAGCCCACCGCCACAAGTGGACCGACGAACATGAAGCCGGCAATCAACGGCAATAGCCAGTGCCAGAGCCCCAGGATGAAGGCGCCAACAGTGATGGCGATGCTCAGACCGACCCAGAACAGGCCATAGGCCAGGCTCACTGCCGTGGCGCGGCGAAAGTCCTCGAAGCCGGCCGCCAGCCAGGCGCGAGGCTTATCCATGCCGACCGGACGAATGCGGATACGCACCTGAGAATCCGGCTTGCCGCCGCTCTTGGTGGCTGCTGCGTTCATGGTGACACCCCCGTTGTCGACGATGGAGTCGCGGGCGGCCCGAGGCGGCCCCGTCTCGGGCCGCGAGCCGCGATGGCCCGCCCTGACACCTGGTTACTCTAGTCGCTCCGAGGGTATCCCGCCGTGATACACATCACGTCCTCTCCACGCTGCCGACACGCTCCCAACGCAGAACGCCCACGCCCCCGGCAAGGGGAGCGTGGGCGTCGAGAGGCGACGGCAACGACCGTCAGCGCACGATCATCACCGACATCTTGGAGTGATGCACCACGTGCTCGGCGTTGGGACCGAGCACGTAGTCGGCGAACTTGCGCTTGTTGTGGGAGGCCATGACGATCAGGTCGACCTTGAGCTTTTTCGCCGTTTTGACGATCGCCTCCCAGGGCGAGCCGTCGACGATGACGCTCTGCACCTGGACATCCTCGGGCACGTGCTGCTGGATGAACTCGTGCTGCGCCTTCGTCACCGCCTCGTGGGCCTTGCTGGCGAAGTCCTCGGGGAAGTAGGCCCCCACCAGCGGCATGCGATAGTCGGGCAACACCGTCACTACATGCAGCGTGGCACCGAAGCTCTTGCACAACGCCAGCGCCGTGGGCAGCGCCTTGGCCCAGGATGCCTCCTCGTTGAGGTCCAACGGCAACAGGATCTTGCTATACATGGTTCACCTCCATCAGACCGAAACCGGATCACCGCCGCGCTGGCGGCGCCGTCGCTGCAGCATCACCACCAGGCCGAGTATCAGGAAGGCGGGAATCCACATCCATTCCTTGGTCCAGCGATCCACTGGTGCCTGCACCTGAATGATCTCCTGGTCGAAGTCGAAGCCGAGCTTGGCCGCCTCGCTGCCGAAGGTCACCATGTCGACGATTGCCTTGTCGTCCTCGACCCGCAGCATCAGCCCCAGGTTCGACAGGCGGTCCTCCCCGGTCTCACCCTCCGGCACCGGCAGAGTCATATAGGTGGTCATCGGATCGCCGTAGGCGTCCAGGCCACTGATCTGGATCCTCAGCGTGGAGTCCGCATCCGCGTTGCCCAGCGCCTCGACGAACTGGGCCGGCGGCACGTCCCGATAGGGGTCGTGGATCATGTCCATCCAGAACCCCGGGCGGAACAGCGTGAAGGCCACCAGCAGCAGCAGCAGAGATTCGTACCAGCGGTTGCGGGTAACCATGAACCCCTGGGTCGCCGCCGCGAAGATCAGCATCGCCACTGTGGCCACCACGAATACCAGCACGCCCTGCAGCGGCGAGACATCGATCAGCAGCAGGTCGGTATTGAAGATGAACAGGAACGGCAACGCCGCCGTGCGCAGGCTGTAGTAGAAGGCCTGGAAGCCGGTGCGGATCGGATCGCCCCCAGATACTGCCGCCGCGGCGAACGACGCCAGCCCCACCGGCGGTGTCACGTCGGCCATGATGCCGAAGTAGAACACGAACAGGTGCACCGCGATCAGCGGCACCAGCAGGCCGTTCTGTTCGCCCAGTTGGACGATCACCGGCGCCAGCAGCGCCGACACCACGATGTAGTTGGCGGTGGTAGGCAGCCCCATGCCGAGGATCAGGCTGAGCACCGCGGTGAACAGCAGGATCAGCAACAGGTTGCCCATGGAGAGGATCTCCACCACGTCGGCCAGCACCAGGCCGACGCCGGTCTGGGAGACGGCACCGACGATGATGCCGGCGGTGGCCGTCGCGATGCCGATACCGATCATGTTGCGGGCACCGCCCACCAGGCCTTCCCAGAGGTCAACCAGACCCTCGCGGATATCTTCCGCCAGGTTACTGCGATGACGGAACATCGAGGTGATCGGCCGCTGGGTGACCATGATGAAGATCATGAACACGGTGGCCCAGAAGGCCGACAGTCCCGGCGACAGGCGTTCCACCATCAAGCACCAGATCAGCACGATGACCGGCAGGAGGTACTGCAGCCCGACCATCACCGTGGGGCGAGTCTGCGGCAGCTTGTAGACCGGCTCGTTGGGGTCGTCGAGTTCCAGCTCGGGATAGCTCGCGGCCACCTTGAGCAGCCCCACGTAGACCGCCGCCAGGGCCACGGCCACCACCCAGGGCGTAGCATCACCGAGCACCGGCTTGAGCCAGCCCAGGCCGTAGTAGACCACTAGAGCCGTGATCATCATCAGCAACAGGCCGGCCAGGAAACCCACCACCTTGCGCAGCAGCGGCTTGGGCGGATTGCTGCTCTCCAGGCCCTGCATGTTGGCCTTGAGCGCCTCGAGGTGAACGATGTAGACCAGCGCGATATAGGAGATCAGTGCCGGCAGGAAGGCGTGCTTGATCACCTCCACGTAGGAGATGCCGACATACTCGACCATCAAGAAGGCCGCGGCGCCCATCACCGGCGGCATGATCTGGCCATTGACCGAAGAGGCTACTTCCACCGCCCCGGCCTTCTCGGCGGGGAAGCCGACGCGCTTCATCATCGGCACGGTGAAGGTGCCGGTGGTCACCACGTTGGCGATCGAGGAGCCGGAGATCAGCCCGGTCATGCCGGATGCCACCACGGCGGCCTTGGCCGGCCCGCCGCGATAGTGGCCGAGCATCGAGAAGGCTACCTTGATGAAATAGTTGCCGGCCCCGGCCTTGTCGAGCAGGGCGCCGAACAGCACGAACAGGAACACGAAACTCGTCGACACCCCCAGCGCGATGCCGAACACCCCCTGGGTGGTCAGCCACTGGTGGTTGACCAGCCCCTGCAGGCTGACGCCGCCATGGGCCAGGATGCCCGGCATCCAGGGACCGGCCAAGCTATAGACGAGGAACACCAGGGCCACGATCATCAACGGCGGCCCCAGGGCACGGCGCGTGGCCTCGAGCAGCAGCACGATGCCGATCACGCCGATGATCACATCCTGAGTGATCGGCGCGCCGGGGCGCTGCGCCAGCTGTTCGTAGAACATGAACATGTAGGCCCCGCAGAATGCCGCGGCGGCGGCCAGCACCCAGTCCATCAGCGGAATGCGGTCACGCGGAGAGCGCTGGAGTGCCGGATAGGCCATGTAGGCCAGGAACAGTGCGAAGGCCAGGTGAATGGAGCGCGCCTCGGTGGCATTGAAGACCCCGAAGCCCAGCATGAAGGGGATCGGCGAGGCAATCCACAGCTGGAAGAGCGACCAGACCGCGGCGATGCCGACCAACAGCTTGCCCGGCGTTCCGGCCGGTTTACGTGCACCGGTATCGCTCGAGGCGACCATATCCTCCAGGTCGGCCCCCGCGCCCGGCGCCCTCTTGTTGTCTTCAGTCATAAGCGTGCCCTGCCCTTGCGTCGATCTTTCATCAAATGCGCGCGATGCCGACCAGCATCACAAACGCAATGCGCGGCCCTCGGCGAGGGCCGCGCATCATTCAGCGAAATGCGGTGATCTCAACGGCTAGCGATCACTCGATCCAGCCCTGTTCGCGATAGTAGCGCGCGGCCCCTTCGTGCAGCGGCGCCGAGAGACCCTGGCTGACCATTTCCTGCGGATCCAGGTTGGCGAAGGCCGGGTGCAGCTGCTTGAAGCGATCGAAGTTGTCGAAGATCGCCTTGACGGTCTGGTAGACCACTTCTTCGCTGGTATCGCTGTCGGTCACGAAGGTGGCCGCCACGCCGAAGGTCTCGACGTCGTCCGGGTTGCCCTTGTAGATGCCACCGGGAATCACCGACATGGAGTAGTAGGGATATTCCTCTACGATGCCCTGGATATCCTCGTCATTGAGCGAGATCAGGCGCGAATCCACGGTAGTGGTGGCTTCCTGGATCGCACCGTTCGGGTGGCCGACCACGTAGGCCATGGCGTCGATGTTGTTGTCGGCCAGGGCGGAGGCCATCTCGGCAGCATCGAGCTGAGACGCCAGCGCGAAGGAGTCCTCGGTCCAGCCCTTGGCGTCCATCACCACTTCCATGGTGTTGCGCTGGCCGGAGCCCGGGTTGCCGATGTTGACGCGTTTGCCTTCCAGGTCATCGAGGGACTCGATGCCAGAGTCGGCGCGAGCCAGGATGGTCAGCGGCTCGCCGTGCACCCGGAAGACGGCGCGCAGCTTGTCGTAAGCCTCACCTTCGAAGTTGCCGGTGCCGTTGTAGGCCTGGTATTGGACGTCGGACTGCACGACGCCCATGTCCAGCTCGCCAGACTTGATGCCGTTGACGTTAGCCACCGAGCCGCCGGTAGACGGTGCGTTGCACTTGATATTGGCGTCTTCGAGGCGGTTGACCAGGCGACATACCGACTGCCCGACCACATAGTACACGCCGGTCTGGCCGCCGGTACCGATGGTGATGAACTGTTCTTCTTCCTGGGCCATGACCGGCGAGGCGAACATGGCGGCTCCCAGCAGCGCGCCGGAGACGGCGGCGGTGGAGAAAGCATGGCGTTTCATTGACGCACCTCTTTGACGTTGTGGGTGAAGCGAGTATCTGCGGTCACTCGTGCAAGACCTTGGGCGGCATAACCGCTACTGACTACTTTAGCGAAAAAACGTCTGTCCGATGAGGATTTTTCCGTCACTGTCATTTTAGTTGTCATCAACGTTAGGGGCCCGTTTATTTCGTCCTGTCGAATGGAACGAGCCTGGTGCGCAACCAGGCAGAGGAGAGGACAACACCTGTCATTGACCCCTGGTGATCAGCGCCTGTCAGACTCACTCGGAGAGACGATAAACAGCACCATCAGCACCGGCAGCCCTGGCATCGTCTTGTGGAGGAGGGACACTAGCAGCGACCGAGCGACGCGTTGGTATGGACGATCAAGGACGGTGGAATCTTGCCAGACGGTCGCTGGACCTATCAGACTGAAGATCAACCCGTGTTCGAGTGGAGGCCGACATGAAGGCTGCCGCGTCCCGCATCGAGTGCCGGCAGGGCGACATCGCTCATCAGGACGACATCGAGGCCGTGGTCAACGCCGCCAACGCGGCACTGCGCAGCGGCGGTGGCGTGGCCGGAGCGCTGCACCGCGCCGCCGGCCCCGAGCTCGCCGAGGCTTGCCGGCCCTTGGCACCCATCCAGCCCGGCCAGGCGGTGATCACCGATGCCTTCGGCCTGCCCAATCGCCACGTCATCCACTGCCTGGGGCCGGTATATGGCGTCGACGAGCCCTCCGACGAACTGCTCGCCGACTGCTATCGCCACGCCCTTGAACTGGCCCAGCAGCACGGCATCACGAGCATCGCCTTCCCGGCGCTGTCCACCGGGGCCTTCGGCTATCCCGCCGCCGAAGCGGCCCGCATCGCCCTGGCCACGGTGCTGGCCATCCTGCCGAGCTGTCCGGCGGTGAAGCAGGTACGCTTCGTGCTATTCGACGCCGCCAGCGCCGAACTGCATCAACGCACCCTGGCCGCCCTGGGACGACGCCACTGAACCGCCACAGGGGCACGCCCTTTTGCCCTGCCGCGCGCAGCCCTTAGCCCACAGCCCGCCGAAAGCCTAGACGTTATAGCCAAGAATGTCGGGTAACCACAGGGCGATGCTCGGAAACGCCACGACCAGCGCCAGGGCACAGGCCATGGCCACCACGAACACCAGCGCCCAGCCCACGGTCTGCTCCAGGCGTATCCGCGCCACCTCGGTGGTGACCATCAGGTTGACCGCCACCGGTGGCGTGAACTGGCCGATGGCGATGTTCATCGCCAGCAGGATGCCGAACCACACCGGGTTCCAGTCGAAGTGCTGCATCACCGGTATCAGGATTGGCATCATGATCAGGTAGATCGAGATGGCGTCCAGCAGCATGCCGGCCACCAGTACCGCCAGCATGATCAGCAACAGCAGCAAGATCCCGCTGTCCGACAGCCCGATCACCCATTCCGCCAAGTGGCGGAAGGTACCCAGCATGGTGCCCGCCCAGGCGAAGATACCGGCCAGGGCGATAATCAGCATCACCACACCGGAAATCACCGCGGCTTCGCCGAGCAGTTCCCAGAGGTCACGCCAGCCAAGTTCGCGGGTCAGCCACAGGCCCACCACCACGCCATAGGCCACCGCCACCACCGCCGCCTCGGTGGGCGTGAACAGCCCGCTGCGCAGCCCGCCGAGGATCAGCACCGGGGCGAACAGCGCCGGGATCGCCTGGCGGAAGCTCTCACCAAGCGGCGGGCGTTCCACCTCGTCGGGGGCCTCCCAGCCGAAGCGGCGCGACAGCCACCAGGCCGGCACCAGCAGCGCCGCTCCAGCCAGCATGCCCGGGAACAGCCCGGCGGCGAACAGCGCCCGCAGGTCCACCCCCGGCACCACGATGGAGTACAGGATCAGCGCCACCGAGGGCGGAATCAGGATCGCCGTGGAGGCCGAGGCCGCGATCAGCGTCGCCGAGAAAGGCTTCGGGTAGCCGGCCCGCGTCATGCTCGGCAGCATCACCATTGCTACGGCCGCCGCATCGGCGGGGCCGGAGCCGCTCATGCCGCCCATGATCATGCACACCAGCACCGCCACCAGCACCAGCCCGCCGTGACGCGGCCCGATCAGCGCTTGGGCGAAGCGCACCAGGCGCGCCGCCACGCCAGCGCGCTCAAAGATCAGCCCAGTGAGGATGAATAGCGGAATGGCGATCAGCGGGTACTTGGCGACGCTGTTGTAGGTATTGGTGCCGAGTGTGGCCAGCATCGACGGCGACAGCCCGGCGACGATGCCCACCGCCCCGGACAGGCCCAGCGAGAAGGCGACCGGCACCCCGGCAATCAGCAGGCCGGCGAAGGCCAGCAGCATCCACAGGTCAGGACTCATCGTCGAGGCTCCCGCGCAGGCGATCGAGGGTCTGCTGGCACTGTCGCCACAGCATCAGCCCGGCCAGCAGCGGCAACCACACCAGGTACCACCACTGCGGCAGCCCCAGGCCCGGGGACAGCGTCTCCCACTGGTACTCCTGCCAGGCCAGCCTGGCGCCGAACCAGGTGACCAGACCCAGTACGACCAGGCCACACAGGCCCTGGAACAGGATCAGCGCCCGCCGGGGCCCCGACGGCAGGGCCCGCTCCAGCAGGCCGATGCGGATATGGCGATGACTGCGCAGCGCCACCGAGGCGCCGGCGAAGGTCATCAGCACCAGCAGGAAGACCGAGAATTCCTCGGTAAAGGCAAAGGAGGCATCGGTGACGTAGCGCACCACCACGTTGGCCAGGCTGATCAGGCCGATGATCAGGATGGCCAGGGTCGCGAGCACGCGCTCGAGTCTTGCATCGGGACGTTTCATGACGGGGGTTCTTGGCGGAGGGAAACACACGACGCCGCCCGACCGAAGCCGGGCGACGTCTCACGGAGTTGGCGAGCGCTTCAGGGCGCGTCGATGTCGCCGCGGGCGGCCTCGACGATCTCCTCACCGATGCGTGGCACCCACTTTTCGTGGACACTCTCCGTCGCCTCGACGAAGGCCTGGTATTGGCTGTCCTCCAGCTCAGTGACGGTCACGCCGCGCTCGCGAATCGCCGCCAGCCGACCGGCCTGTTCCTCGCGGGTCTTGGCGATCTCCCAGGCACCAGCCTCGACGGCGGTCTCGCGCAGCATCTTGCGCTGCTCCTCGGTCAGCGATCCCCACACCTGGCGGTTGGAAGCGAACACCAACGGGTCGTTCATGTAGTTCCACAGCGTCAGATGGGTCTGCCCGACCTGATCGATACGCGCCACGTCGAACACCGACAGCGGATTCTCCTGGCCATCCACGGCACCGGTGGTCAACGCCGGCTTGGCGTCGGCCCAGCTCATCTGGGTGGGGTTGGCGCCGAGCGCGGTGAAGGTGTCCTGGAACAGCGGCGAACCCACGACGCGAATCTTCAGCCCCTCGAGGTCAGCCGGCTCGTCGATGTCGCCGCTGGAGTTCGACAGCTGACGAAAGCCGTTCTCACCCCAGGCCAGCGGCACCACACCCTTGTCCTCGATAGCCGAGAAGATCATCTCGCCGGCCGCGCCGCCGGTCACCGCGTCGACGGCGGCCTCGTCAGGCAGGAAGAACGGCAGCGAAAAGAGGTTGAGCGCCGGCACCTGGGGCGACCAGTTGATGGTCGAGCCCACCGCCAGGTCGATCAGGCCTGAGCGCATGGCGGAGAACTCGCGGGTCTGGTCGCCGCTGACAAGCTGAGCGTTGGGATAGACGCGCAGGGTCAGTTCACCGTCGGAGCGCTCCTCCACCAGGTCGGCCCACTTCTGGGCGGCCTGGCCCCAGGGGAAGGCATCGGACAGCACGGTGGAGACGGAAAGCTCGCGCGCCTGGGCAGAGAGCGCCGAGGTCAGCAGGGCGGCACCGGCCAGGGTGGCGACAAGTCGAGCAATGGGGCGGGTCGTGGGCATGACGTGTCCTTGTAGGCCGCATGGCGAGCGGCTATCGGCGTTATCGGTTATTCACAATCTTCAAATATGCCTGCAAGTCGCCCGCTACGACAAGTGACGCTGCCCCCATGGCAGCCTGACCGACCCGAAATGTATACAAAGAATGTTGATGATGTTCACGTAGGTGTTTATAACTGTATCCAAGCATTGTCTTCAACAAAGAAATCCAGAAGCCAAAAGTACTGGATACAACAACAAGCTTCGGTGACGTCCACCCGCCCCTCGCGGGCCCCGCCCCCGCTCCGACAGTGCCTGGGCCAGTCACGCGGCTGGACGCTCGACGCATCGACCCGCTCCACGACAACATCCAACAACGGAGACTTCGGATGCACCTCAGGACCAAACTCGCCATCGCCACCGCCGCCACCTCGCTGATCGCCGCCCAGGGCGCCAACGCTGCGCTGTACAGCACCACCAAGGTCGAGGCTCTCTACGGCTGGGACTACGAGGACACCGCCGGCGCCGGCTTCACCATCGACAACGAAAAGCACGCCATCCTCACCGTCGCCAATGCCACCGGCTGGGCCTATGGCGACAGCTTCTTCTTCGCGGATATCACCAACCTCGACCAGGGCCGCGAGGACGAGCAGGATCACGGCAGCGTCCACGCCGAGTGGAACCTGCGCGGCAACATCGGCAAGGCCACCGGCCTCGACCTTTCCTTTGGTCCGGTAACCGGGCTCTACGTGACCGGCCAGCTGGACGTCGACCGCAATTCTTCCACCCGCAAGACCACCCACCTGGCAGGGCTCTCCGCCGACCTGGCCATGCCCGGCTTCAGCTTCTTCAAGGTCTACGCCTTCTATCGCAATGACGAGAGCGCCGCCGCCGAGGGTAGTGCGATGCAGTACACCGCGGCCTGGAACGCACCCTTCAGCCTGGGCGGCGCCGACTTCACCTTCGAGGGCTTCGTCGACGTCATCACCGAGGAAGGCGACCTGGAGGCCCAGCTGCTGACTCAGCCACAACTGGTCTGGCATGCCACCGACAACCTGGGCATCGGCCTGGAGTACCAGTACTGGGAAAACAAGTTCGGCCTGGAGGACACCGACGAATCGCTGCCCCAGGCCATGGTGCGCTGGACCTTCTGATCGTCCGTGGGAACGACGACGTCCGGGCGGCCTGGGCCGCCCGGACGTCGTCTTGATCGCCCCGCTGCTCGGCCTGCCGTCGCGTCAGTTATCGACCAGGGCGCGATAGCGCGACAGGATGCTCTCGGGCGCATAGGCGTGGAGCAGCATCGGCGGAATGGCCGGCGGATTCGACAGCAGGTCGCTCACGGCGGCACCGAAGGCCTCGTCATCGCCGAGGGGAACCAACCCGCGAGCGAGCTCGCCCTGCAGGATATCGGAAGGGCCCGACAGGCAGTCGGTACTGACCGCGGGCGTGCCGCAGGCCAGGGCCTCCAGCAGCACGTTGGGCAGGCCTTCGTAGTCGGACGACAGCAGCAGCAACCTCGCCCGACGCATATAGGGATAGGGATTATCCCGGGCGCCCAGCAGGATGACCCGCCCTTCCAGCCCCAGCCGGTGCACCTCGCGCTCGACGCCGGCCCTGTCGCCATCGCCGATCAGCACCAGCGGCAGGCGAGTCCCACTGGCCAGGTAGCCGCGCAGCAGCCGATCAAGACGCTTCTGCGCCATCGCCAGCCGTCCCACGTAGAGGCAGAAATCCTGTTCGGCCCATTCCCGCTCGGCGACGGGCGCCTCCATGAGCGCCTGCAGCCCCGACAGGTTCACGATGTTGGGAATGACCTGAACGTCCCGGGGACGACAGCCGATCGCCGCCAGCGACTGCCGATTGGTCTCCGACAGCACGATCAGACGCTGGCGCGAATACAGCCGACGCACCTTGAGGCGCTTGACCCAGCGCCGCCAGCCGCGCTGGGAGGCAATCAATTCCTGGCGGGGATCGGAGCGGATGCACAGCCAGGCCCGGTCCGCCAGGCATGACCGGCTGACCACCTGATGCGCCTGGTGAAGATTGGCCACCACCAGATCGAAGGACGCCGGATGGTCGGCAAGGTAGGTATCCAGGCGGTGCGCATGCAGCTGGTAGCGGTGCAGCTTCTCGCTGCGATTCCGTGGCACGAAGGGCACCACGCAGACCTCGACGCCCTCGGGCACCGGCAGCCCCAGGCGATCGGACAGTGACATCAGGGTCACCGACACGCCCTCGTCACGCATGGCCCGCGCCAGCTTGAGCACCGAACGAGGCGCTCCCCCACTGGCCAACTGATCGATCACGAACAGCACGCTTTGCACGCCGACTCCCTCCAGCTCGATGTATCGGCCCTCAGGATACCCTATCGGTGACCGAGTGCCGCCCCCTCGGCGCCGCCGACGGCGCCTCGACGCAAAGGCGACATGCGCCGATCCGCTTCTGATAAGCTGCGGCTTCATGCCAAGACCGATCAAGGAAGAGCCGTGCCACTAAAGGACCTGGCCCTGGGACTGGGCGTCATCGTCATCTGGGCGCTCAACATCATCGTCATCAAGCTCGGGGTGACGGAGCTACCGCCGATGTTGCTGACCACCGTGCGCTTCGCGCTGGTGGCGGCGCTGCTGGTGCCCTTCCACCCGGTCCATCACCACCAGCTACCCTTCCTGGCGCTGCTGTCGGTGACTTTCGGTACCCTGCACTTCGCCCTGCTGTTCATCGGCCTGGGCCAAGCCGAGGCTGGCACCGGCGCGATCCTGGTGCAGATGGGCACACCGTTCGCCACCCTGCTGGCGGTGATCTTCCTCAAGGAAAAGCTGGGAATTCGACGCCTGGCGGGGCTTCTGCTGTCGTTCGCCGGCGTGGTGGTGCTGGCTGGCGGCCCGACGCTGCCCGCCCCGCTGCCCACCGCCCTGCTGCTCGCCAGTGCCCTGGCCTGGGCGGTCTCCCAACTGCTGATCAAGCAGGGGCCGAAGGTGCCGCCCATGGCGCTGGCCGGCTGGGTGGCGCTGTTCGCCACGCCCCAGGTGGCACTGGGCTCCTGGTGGTTCGAACATGACCATTGGGCTGCCCTGGCCGAGGCGGGCTGGCGCGGCTGGGGGGCGGTCCTGTATACGGCGGTGATGTCGTCGATCGTCGCCTACGGGATCTGGTACGGCCTGCTGCGCCGCCATCCGGTCAACCGAGTGGTGCCGCTGGTACTGCTGATGCCGGTGCTGGCGGTGGGGCTCGGCATGCTGCTGCTGGGCGACCCCCTGGGCCCCCACAAGCTATTCGGCGGCGGACTGGTGATAGCCGGCATCGCACTGATCGTGCTGCGTATCGGCGGCCGATCGTCAGGCCAGGCGACAGACTGACGCCGGCGGCGCAGGGCGTCAGTCGTCCGGAGCATCCTCAGGCCGAGATGGATCCACGGCGAAACGACACTCGCCGCCATCGCCAGGCCAGCTGACGCAGTCTCCGGGCACGATTCCCCGCGCCTCGAAGTAGCCGGCATTGACCTCCAGCGCCGCCCGGTAAGGATCCGACGGGCGCGTCACCGGGCAGTCCTGGGCCGAGGCCGAGTCGCAGGGCGCCATGCGACGGATATCGACGATGCGCCCAGTATCGTCGATGAAGGCGATATCCAGCGGGATCCGGGTGCGATACATCCAGAACCCGTTGCGAGACGGCTGGGTGCGGTCGTAGAGGAACAGCATGCCGGCGTCTTCCGCCAGATGCTCGCGCTCCATCAGCCCGCGGCCTCGCTCGGCCAGGCTGCGCGCCACCTCCACGGTCATTCGCTGCGGCCCCGCCTCGCCATGCAGGGTCAGCGGCACCCGTGGCAAGCGCGGCTCCTGGGCCAGGAGCTCACGACCTCCCAGCGCGGCGAGTGGCAACAACGTCAAGGCCTGGAGCAGTCGGCGACGGGTCTGGTTCATGACGATCCTCTGTTCAGCGACGAGGCGTGTCGGCAGGATAGACGACGCCTCGTGTCCATGGAGATACGGCGCCTTCGTCAGGCACGGGGAGCGGCCGTGCTGTCCCGAATCACCAGCTCGAAGGGCAGCACGACATGCGAGTCGCCCTGCCCGCGCGCCTCCAGAATATCGATCAGCATGGCGACCGCACAGCGACCGAAGGCCTCGGCGGGCTGGGCGACAGTGGTCAGAGGCGGATCGCTGTAGCGGGCGAAGGCAATATCGTCGAAGCCGGCCACCGAGACGTCATCGGGCACCGACAGCCCGGCCTGCTTGAGGCGACTGATCGCGCCGATGGCCATCTCGTCGCTCTCGCAGAAGATCGCCGTGGGGCGCACCGCCCGGTCCAGCAGGGTCGTCACCGCCTCGTGCCCGGCCTTTGGGGTGAAATCGCCGGGACACAGCAGCTCATTGTCGGGCACGATGCCAGCGGCCTCCAGGGCGTCTCGGTATCCCGCCACGCGATCGCGGGTCAGCGGGCTGCGCCGCGGGCCCTGGATCATGGCGATACGTCGGTGACCCAGCGCGATGAGGTGCTCGGTGAGCGTGCGCGCCGCCGCCCGATTGTCGATCTTCACCGTCGGACAGGGCGCGTCGTCGAGCACTTCGCAGGCGTTGACCATCGGCAATGCCTGCCCCGGATCGACGGCATCCTCGGGAAAGGGATTGAAGGCGCGCAGCTGGATGATGCCATCGGCCTGGCGGGCGGCGACCATGCCCGCATACTGGATCTCTTCCTCCTCGCGACCCAGCGTATTGCACAAAAGCACGCCATAGCCCTGTTCCCGAGCCGCCTGCTGGATCCCGGCGATGACCCGGGCGAAGAAGGTGTTGGCAATGGTCGGTACCAGCACCGCCAGGTTGTGGCTGCGCCGCGACCGGAACTGCACCGCCATCCGGTTGGGCCGGTAGCCCGCCGTCTCGACCGCCTGCAGTACCTTGTCGCGGGTGGCCGGCGACACGATATCCGGCGACTTGAGGGTGCGCGACACCGTAGCCACGGAGACCCCGGCCAGCTCGGCCACCTTGCGTATGTTGGACATGCGTCCCCTGTCTCGCTGGTTCAGTCGCGCCGCGAAACGGGCGACGCGGCGGGCTTTCCAGCTTATCGCATCCGCCGGCCGAGTCCAGCGGCCACCGCCGACTAGAGCGCCCTTATCCAGATGTTGCGAAAGCTCACCGCCGCATCGTGATCCTGGAGATAGAGCGGCGCGCAGCCGTGGGCCTCGTCGTAGGAGGGTGCCCCGATCCACTCGGTGGTGCCCTGGATCGTGGCGTGATGCTGCACCAGCACGCCGTTGTGCAGCACCGTGACGTGGGCCGGTGCGTCCAGCTCGCCTCCTTCATCGAAGCGTGGCGCGGTGTAGAGGATGTCGTAACTCTGCCACTCGCCGGGCTCCCGGGAGGCATTGACCAGCGGCATGTGCTGCTTGTAGATCGAGGCCGCCTGGCCGTTGGCGTAGGTGGGGTTGTCGTGGGAATCCAGCACCTGGACCTCGTAGCGCTGCTGCAGGAAGACGCCGCTGTTGCCGCGGTCCTGGCCGTCGAATCCGTCGATGTCAGCCGGGGTGCGCCACTCCAGATGCAGCTGCACGTCGCAGAACGCCTCCCGGGTGCGGATGCCGCCGGCGCCGGGCACCACCGTCATGGCACCGTCTTCGACCCGCCACTCGGCCGGCCCGCCCTCCTCGCCTTCCCAGGCGGACAGATCCGTGCCGGCGAACAGCACCAAGGCGTCCGACGGCACGCCGCCGGCCGGTACATTCACCACCGGCGGTGCCGGCTCCCAGACCTCCGTCCTGGCCGCTTGCTCGGCGTCGCTGAGCTCGTCGGCCTGGGCACCGGTCGACGCCAGTACGGCCAGCGTGGCCAGCCCGGTCATCAGCGCGCCGGCGGAAACTCGCTTGTACATAGGATGTCTCCCTCTCGCAGGTGAAACGCGTGGGCGAGACCGCCCGCGCTCAGGTGGGCTTGAATGCGCTCAGGTCGTCGCCCAGGCCGGTTCACCGGGCTCGTAGGCAAGATTGCCGTCATAGCGGCCGGGCACGGCCACGTAGCGCAGCACCTCGGTGCCGCCGACCTTCGAAGTGAAGAAGCCGAACAGAGCCAGCTGCTTGATCAGAGTGAAGCCCTGGGGCTCGCCCTGCGTCTCCACCTGCGCCCGAGCCTCGCTTTCCATCCGCGCCCGGGCCTCGCGGTCCAGCGCGGCGACGACCTCGCCGCGGCGCGGCGCGTCCAGGGCCAGGAAGCCGGCGCCGTGGGCCGCCCGGCTGTGCGCCTCGACCCGAGCGATGCCGTCGCGGAACCGTGCCTGCTGCTCGGCGGTGTAGCAGTCGCGCACGAACACCCGCATGAAGTCGCCGACCTCGGCGTCCTTGGCGCCCGGGGTGTCGGTACGCGGCAGCAGGGTCTCGGCCACCTCATCGAGCAGGCGCACGTCCGCGTCCGTCAGCGCGTCCTCGGCCCCGCCGCTGGCGAAGGCCGTCAGGGCCTGGCCGCCGACCAGCGCGGTGCCGGTGGCGGCGGCGATCATCTTGAGCAGTTCGCGGCGATTCATGCCAGGTTCCCCCTCTGCAACTCGCGTACGGCGTGGTCGACCGCCCGGGCGGTCAGCGCCATGTAGGTCAGCGATGGATTGACGCAGGACGACGAGGTCATGCAAGCGCCGTCGGTGACGTAGACGTTGGGCGCGTCCCACAACTGGTTGTGGGGGTTGAGCACTGAGGTGGCGGGATCGCGCCCCATGCGCGCGGTGCCCATCTCGTGGATGCCCATGCCCGGCGCGTAGTCGCCCTCCTCGGCTTGCACGTTCTGTACGCCGGCGGCCTCGAGCATGTCCACCGCGTCCTGCACCATGTCGCGGCGCATGGCGCGCTCGTTGTCGCCGAGCCCGACGTCCATCGCCAGCACCGGCAGGCCCCAGGCGTCGGTGACGCCGTGGTCCAGGGCGATGCGATTGGCGTGTCGCGGCAGCATCTCGCCAAAGGCCGTCATGCCGATGCTCCAGCCGCCGGGCTGGCTAAGCGCCTGCTTGAGCTCGGCGCCGTGGCTGACCTCGGCGACCTCGCGGTCCCAGCGCTCGCGACTGGCCGAGCCCTGGTAACCGAAGCCGCGCAGATAGTCGCGTCGGTCGTCGCCGACGTTGCGGAATCGCGGAATGTAGAAGCCCGCGGGGCGTCGCCCGAAGTAGTAGGTGTCCCGATAGCCCTCGATCTCGCCGCTGGCGCCGGCGCGGAAGTGGTGGTCCATGACGTTGTGACCGAGCTCCCCGCTGCTGCTGCCGAGCCCGCCTGGCCAGACGTCGGTGGCCGAGTTCATCAGCACCCAGGTGGAGTTGAAGGTGGAGGCGTTGAGGAACACTACATCGGCGGTGTACTCGTAGGTCTGGCCGTTCTCGGCGTCCAGCACCTCGACGCCTCGGGCGCGGCCGCGGTCCCTGTCGTAGAGCACCTGGGTGACGATCGAAAAGGGCCTGAGGGTCAGGTTACCGGTGGCCATGGCCACCGGCAGGGTCGCCGACTGGGTGCTGAAGTAGCCGCCGTAGGGGCAGCCCAGCCAACACTTGTTGCGGAACTGGCAATTGACCCGGTTCTGTTCCGGCTTGGGCTGGGTGATGTTGGCCACCCGGCTGTGGATCAGATGGCGGCGACCGCCGAAGGATTGCTCGAGGCGCGCGGCCACATCCTTCTCGACCCGGTTGAGCGGGATGGGCGGCAGAAACTCACCGTCGGGCAGGATATCCAGCCCCTCGCGGGTCCCGGCGATGCCGGCGAAGCGTTCGACGTAGTCGTACCAGGGCGCCAGATCCTCGTAGCGGATCGGCCAGTCGACGGCCACGCCCTCGCGCTGGTTGGCCTCGAAATCCGCCGGCGCCCAGCGATAGCTCTGGCGGCCCCACAGCAGCGAGCGGCCGCCCACGTGATAGCCGCGGAACCAGTCGAAGCGCTGGCGTTCGACGTATGGGTTGGCCTGCTCGTCGGCCCACATGCCCAGGGTCTGCTCGTTGAGCGGATAGTCGCGGCTGAGCACCGGATAGTCCGCCTTCATCTGCCGGGTCGGCTCGCCGCGGTGCGGATAGTCCCAGGCCTCCTTGTGGGCGTTGTGGTAGTCCTTGATGTGCTCGATGTTGCGGCCGCGCTCCAGCAGCAGCACCTTGAGTCCCTTCTCGGTGAGTTCCTTGGCGGCCCAGCCGCCGCTGATGCCCGAACCCACCACGATGGCATCGTAATGATGGTCTGCCACGATCGGTCTCCTTGTCCTTGTCGTTGTCGTGTCTCGCCCAAGACCGGCGTCACTCGACGTCAGCCAACAGCACCTCACTGAGGAAACGATTGCCCTCGGTCAGCACCGCCTGGGCATCTTTCGGCTGGTCGTGTTCGATGACGTAGACCTCGACGCCGGCCTCACGGGCGGCGGGCAGGATCTCGTCCCAATCGAGAACGCCCTGGCCGACGATGGCGAAGCCGCGCTGATCCTCGGCGGTGCCGGCCGGGGCGTTGTCCTTGGCGTGCACGGCAAACAGCCGGCCGTCGAAATGCTCGAGGTAGTCGGCCGGGTCCTGGCCGCCGCGGGCCACCCAGGCCAGGTCGACCTCGCCCAGCACCTCGGGGCCGGCGGCCTCCATCAGGATCTCCAGCGCGGTGCGGCCGTCGAAGGTCTGCATCTCGAAGTCGTGGTTGTGGTAGGCCAGGCGCATGTCGTCCTCGGCGAGTCGGTTGGCCAGGCCGCCGATCTCCTCGCCGAGCGCCTGCCAACCCTCGGCGCTGTCGGGGCGCGCGTCCTCGGCCAGGTAGGGAATCACCAAGGTGTCGTTGCCGATCGCCCGGTGGTAGGCAACGACGTCGCCGAGATCATGGCGCAGATCCTCGATGGGCACGTGGCTCGAGACGACCTCGAGATCGTGCCGCGCCAGCAGGGCATTCATCTCGTCGGCCTCGATGCCCTGGTCGCCGACCAGCTCCACCGACTCGATGCCGGCGCGCTCGACGGCCGCGAACTGCTCCTCCAGCGAGCCGAAATCACGCAGGGTGTACATCTGGGCGGCCACCGGGGAAGCTGCCTGGTCCTGAGCCTGGGCATAAGCCAGGCCCGGGGTCGCCAGGGCGGCCCCCAGGCAGGCGATCAGTGCGCGGCGGCGAAAGGCGGCGAGCGGGCGTGTCGTGTTGTTGTTCATGAGGCGTGTCTCCGTGTCGTTGGGGGCTCAATGGCGAGCCATGACCGCATCCGGCAGCCATGTAACCGGTTACACTATTTAGGTCATCACTCTTCGTGCCGCAATAGGGCAACCCATCCATCACTACCCTCGCGACAGCATCGATCGCCCTGCGAGCCCCGGCACAGCGGTGTATGCCCCCTTCTCCCCGCGAAGACTAGACATTGGCCGCATAGCCTTTGGTCGCATTGCTCGATCCAGACGCCGTGCTCTACTTTTCTGAACAATGAATGTAACCGGTTACATGGTGCTTGTTCACTCACGATCCAGGAGCAAACGATGTCCCCTACTCCGAGAGTCCGCCTGGGCATGGTCGGCGGCGGCGAAGGCGCCTTCATCGGCCAGGTCCATCGCCTCGCCGCTAACCTCGACGGCCACTTCGAGCTGGTCTGCGGCGCCTTCAGCCGCGACGGCGACAACAACGCCCGCACCGCCGCCGCCTGCGGCGTAGCGGCATCGCGCCTGTACGCGGACTGGCGGAGCCTGCTGGACGCCGAGCGCGCCCTGCCCGCCGACCAGCGCATGCAGCTGCTGGTGATCGTCACCCCCAATCACCTTCACGTGCCGATCGCCGACGCTGCCCTCGCCGCCGGCTTCCACGTCTTCTGCGAGAAGCCCGCCGCCCTGTCGCTGGACGAGGCCCGCGGCCTCGACGCCACCTGGCGCGAGCACGGCGGCCTGTACGGCCTGGCCCATACCTACCTGGGCTATCCGATGGTGTGGCAGGCCCGCGCCATGGTTGCCGCCGGCGCGCTCGGCCGGCTACGCAAGATCCACGTCGAGTATCCCCAGGGCTGGCTCGGCGAGACCCTCGAGGCCCAGGGCAACAAGCAGGCCGGCTGGCGCACCGACCCGGCCCAGGCCGGCCCCAGCGGCTGCATGGCCGACATCGGCACCCACGCCTTCGGCCTGGCCGAGTTCGTCTCCGGCCAGCGCGTCGCGTCGCTGTGCGCCTCGCTCGGCAGCCACGTCGACGGGCGCCGGCTGGACGACGACGGCGACGTGCTGCTGCGCACCGCCGAGGGCGCCAGCGGCACCCTGATCGCCAGCCAGGTCAGTACCGGCGAGGAGAACGCCCTGAAGCTGCGCCTCTACGGCGAAGACGGCGCCCTGGAGTGGCATCAGATGGAGCCCAACAGCCTGATCCACCGCGCCCGAGGCGCGCCGATGCGCGTGCTGCGCGCCGGCATTGACCAGCCCGAGCTGGTCGATGAGGCCATGGCGCGGCTGCGCCTGCCCGGCGGCCACCCCGAGGGCTATCTGGAGGCCCTGGGCAACCTGTATCGCGACACCGCCTCCGCCATCCGGCGCGGCGACCGCGGCGACATCGCCGGCGTGCCCGGCATGGCCTCTGGGCTGCGCGGCATGGCCTTCATCGAGGCGGTCACCCAGAGCCAGGCCGGCGGCAGCCGCTGGACCGACCTGCCCTCCATCGACTGAACGGGAGCCTCTCATGAGCGACACGCCTTCCGGCATCCGCGGCCCGGCGATCTTCCTGGCCCAGTTCATCGGCGACGAGGCGCCCTTCGACAGCCTCGACGCCATCGCCCGCTGGGCCGCCGACCAAGGCTATCGCGGCATCCAGCTGCCGACCCACGATCCGCGCTTCATCGACCTCGAGCGCGCCGCCGAGAGCCAGGCCTACTGCGACGAGCTCAGGGATCGCTGCGCTGCGGCCGGCGTCGAGATCAGCGAGCTCTCCACTCACCTGCAGGGCCAGCTGGTGGCGGTCCACCCGGCCTTCGACGAGCTGTTCGACGGCTTCGCCCCGTCCGAGCTGCACGGCGCCCCCGCGGCCCGCACCGAGTGGGCCATCGCCCAGCTCAAGCTGGCGGCGAAGGCCAGTCGGCGGCTCGGGCTCAAGGCCCACGCCACCTTCTCCGGCGCCCTGCTGTGGCCCTTCTTCTATCCCTGGCCGCAGCGCCCCGCCGGGCTGGTCGAGGAAGGCTTCGCCGAGCTCGGCCGGCGCTGGCGGCCGATCCTCGACGCCTTCGAGGAGGCCGGGGTCGACCTGTGCTACGAGATCCATCCCGGCGAGGACCTGCACGACGGCGCTTCCTTCGAGCGCTTCCTAGAAGCCGTGGATCATCACCCGCGGGCCAGGATCCTCTACGACCCGAGCCACCTGCTGCTGCAGCAGCTCGACTACCTGGGCTTCATCGACCGCTATCACGAGCGCATCGGCATGTTTCACGTCAAGGACGCCGAGTTCACCCCCGACGCACGCAGCGGCGTCTACGGCGGCTACCAGGGCTGGGTCGAGCGCCCCGGACGCTTCCGCTCACTGGGCGACGGTCAGGTGGATTTCAAGGGCATCTTCAGCCGCCTGACCCGGTACGGCTACGACGGCTGGGCGGTGCTCGAGTGGGAGTGCTGCCTGAAGGACGCCGCCCAGGGGGCTGCCGAGGGCGCGCCCTTCATCGCCGAACACCTGATCACCCGCGCCGGCCGCGCCTTCGACGATTTCGCCGGCCGCGAGGCCAGCCCGGCCCGCAATCGCCGACTCCTGGGGCTGGCGCGCTAGCGCGCCGCCCCGGCAGGGCCGCGCCACAAGACTCACAAGAACAAGCCTCACAACAAGGAAAACGCCATGTCACTGCTACGCTCACGTCTCAGCCTGATGATGTTCCTGCAGTTCTTCATCTGGGGCGGCTGGTTCGTCACCCTGGGCACCTTCCTGGCCAGCAACCTGGAAGCCAGCGGCGGCCAGGTCGGGATGGCCTTCGCCACCCAGTCCTGGGGGGCGATTATCGCGCCCTTCATCATCGGCCTGATCGCCGACCGCTACTTCCGCGCCGAGCGCCTGCTCGGGGTGCTGCACCTGCTGGGCGCGGCGCTGATGGTCGGGCTCTACCTGGCCGAGGACTTCGCTACCTTCTACCCGCTGGTGCTGGCCTACATGATCCTCTACATGCCGACCCTGGCGCTGGTGAACTCGGTCTCGTTCCGCCAGCTGCGCAACCCGGCCACGGAGTTCGCTCGCATCCGCGTGTGGGGCACCCTCGGCTGGATCGTCGCCGGCCTCGGCATCAGCTACGTGTTCGCCTGGGACTCCGCCGCCGGCATTGGCGAGGGCCTGCTGCGTAACACCTTCCTGATGGGGGCGATCGCATCGCTGGCGCTCGGCGTATACAGCTTCACCCTCCCCGCCACGCCGCCCAAGGCCAGCGGCCGGGTCGGCCTGCGCGAGGTGCTGGGCCTGGACGCCCTGTCGCTGCTCAAGGACCGCAACTACGCGATCTTCTTCGCCGCCTCGGTGCTGATCTGCATTCCGCTGGCCTTCTACTACCAGAACGCCAATCCCTTCCTGGCCGAGGTCGGCGTGGCCAATCCCACCGGCAAGATGACCCTGGGACAGGCCTCCGAGGTGCTGTTCATGCTGCTGCTGCCGCTGTTCATCGGCCGCTTCGGCATCAAGAAGACGCTGCTGATCGGCATGCTGGCATGGGCGCTGCGCTACGCGCTGTTCGCCTTCGGCGACGCCGAAGGCCAGCTCTACATGCTACTGCTGGGCATCGCCCTGCACGGCATCTGCTACGACTTCTTCTTCGTCACCGGGCAGATCTACACCGATGCCAAGGCCGGCGAGCAGTTCAAGAGCGCCGCTCAGGGCATGATCACCCTGGCCACCTACGGGGTCGGCATGCTGATCGGCTTCTGGATCGCCGGGCAGATCACCGACCACTACACGCTGGCCGGCGGCGGCCACGACTGGCAGGGCATCTGGCTGTTCCCGGCGGCGTTCGCCCTGGCGGTGCTGGTGCTGTTCCTGATCGCCTTCCGCGAACGTCGCGCCTCGGCCGGCGCCGAGGTGGCCTCCCGCGCCTGACGCCATCCGCCCCGCCGTCGGGCGGGGCCAGCAACGACAACGGGACCGCCGCGTCTCCCTGCCAGGGTCGCGGCGGTCCCGTTTCTCGCCTCGCCTGCGTTGGCCGACCGGCTGGCCTCAGGCCTGTTCGGGGGTGCGGCCGAGGATCGACATCAAGTCGATGCGTGCCTCGCGAGGGCTCAGGTCGAGCAGCGCCTCCAGGCCGCGCAGGTGGTCGTGGATGGCCCGGCGTGAGGCCTCGGCCTCGCCGTCCGCCAGGTGCTCGAGCAGTCGGTCGTGCTGGCCGTCCTGATAGCAGGACGCCAGCCCCGAGCGCTTGTAGAGGGCGACCACGATCGACGTGCGCAGCACCAGGTCGGTGAGCATGCCCCCCAGCACCCGGTTGGGCGACTGCTCGGCGAGCAGGTGATGCAGGTGCAGGGAGTGTTCGATACGTGCCGGCTCGTCGCCGCGGCGATAGGCCTCGGCCTCCTCCCGCGCCTGGAGCTTGAGCGCGTCCAGGGTCTCCGCGGACAGCCGGCCGGCCAGCAGGGCGGCCACCTCGCCTTCCACGAGCCGCCGGGCCTCGAAGGTCTCGCGGGTCTCCTCGATGCTCGGCGCCCGCACCCGCGCCACCTGGTTGGGCCGCTGGTCGACGACGTGCTCCGAGGCCAGCCGGGTCAGGGCCTTGCGCACCACCGACCGGCTGACGCCGAACACCTCGCCCAGCGTCACCTCGGGCAACTTGGTGCCCGGCGGCAGGCGCTGCATCAGCACCGCGTGGCGCACCTTGTCAGCGATATCGCGGTCGCTGACGCGGCCCCCGGCCTTGATCTCGGCCTGCATCTCCTCGTGCCAGGCATGGCTCATGACATGGATCTCCCTGATGATCTCGCCGAACTGTGGCATGTTTCGGGCTAGCTGGCTACAGCGGTATCTCACTATTGTATACAAAACAGCCCCGACCGTCAGCGACGATCGGGGCCAGCGAGCAATGGTGTCGACAGCAGTGTCAGGCGGAACGTGCTTCGCCGGGGCGATGGCCCTCGTTCACGTCGAGGATCTTCAAGGTATTGGTGCCGCCGTGGGCGTTCATGTGATCGCCGCGGGTGAGGATGACGTGATCGCCCGGCTCGGCGATGGCCCGCTCCACCAGCAGCGCCATGGCCCGGTCGTTGAGCTCGTCGGCGCTCATCTCGCTGGTGTCGAAGGGCAGCGAGATCACCCCACGATACAGCGCCATGCGCCGCTGGGCGACGGGGTTGTGGGCCA